>JABSSK010000561.1 GCA_013214265.1 Saprospiraceae bacterium
TCTCTTGATCAGTCAAAGCTGAATCATCACCATCAGTGTTAATGTTTTTTTCGTTATCCTTTTTCTCATCCTTAGATTCCGGTGGGGCCGTGTCACCTGCAGGTGGATTATTCTCTGCATTTTTTAGATTTGGTTCTCCAGTATCTCCATCAAACAAATTCATAGAGCTAGTGTCAAATTCCAAATCACCCAAATTTAATTCTTCCATATTAAATAAGTTTAATTCTCCTTAATCACAAAAGTAATTTATTAATATACTTAACGCCAATAGATATTATAGCTAAAGTATTTAGTTTTTGGTTTTAAATAATGTCCACTCGTAACCTACAACTGCTCTTTTTTGAGAATCTAAACCAAGTGTAAAAGTGTTTCCTTTTTTGCCTCTTATACCTAAATGAGCTGTAATTACTGGCTTAACATTACTAATTGGGTCAATAGGCATTCCTAAATTAACACCACCAACTATAGATAGTTTTGGAAACTTAGATACAATTTTTGGATTATATTTTATTGAATCTTTTTTTATTTTATACTTAACATCATATTCAAGTAGTTTTCCACGAGTAACAAATGTTCCGTCAATTTTAATGTCATTATTATTTATTAAAGTTCCGTTCCAAGTATCTAAAGAAATACTTTCTAAAAAAAGGTTTTTAGCTTCTAAAGAATCATTCTTTTTTAAAGCTTCTTCATATTTAGATTTATAAATAGAATCTACAATTATTTCTTTTTTTTGAGGAATAGGATCTCCCTTAATGTATTTTTCAATATAAATTGTGTCTGTAAATATAGAATCAACTAATTTTTTCTTTTTTTCTCCAGATTTAGAATTAATTTCTAAATAATTGTCTTTTATAGGTTTTTTAGTTTTAAAAAACGCATGTTCTGCAAAAAATAAACCTATAATTAATATTATAACAATTTTTATATCTATTTTTTTATTCATAAATCTGGTTTATTTGATTTTTAATAATTAATTTAAATTCTTCTGGAAGAACATTATTAAGTATTTCCATTACATTCTTACTGTTTGTAACATCTTTAAGTCCGTCGTTATTAATGTCTTTTAATCCATCTCCAGGCAGAAGACACCCTCTGGTATTATAATAAAAATTACCATGATGTATAAGAATGTAACTTCTGCCAAAAACATTTAATACATGAAAATGATTGCCATATTTTTCAGAAAACCTCTTTACACAGTCATACTCACCTTCATTTATACAAGATATACTTGTCTCATTATTTCTGTCAGGAAGCTCAAGCATGTACCCCTGAGTAAGTTCACAATTATAGTCGTCAAACACAATGAACTTAGACAAAGTTTGCTTGTCATTTTCTAAAAATCTTATAACTTCTATTCTAAACATTTTTTTTTCTTTCAACAAAAACACCTTTAATTCTTTGAGGAAAAATTTTAATCATTTTTTTAAATAAATTATTTCCACTTACAGCTTCCATGTTTTCATAAATACTGTATATTTCAACTATACATGCAATAGCAACTGCTAATTCTGCTATTGAATAAGGTTGGCCTAAAAGTTGGAAAGATGTAGATCCAAGGACCATGCCATCTAAAACAGAAAAAGCCAATATACCTATAACATACTCATAAGTTTTTCTCCAAGTATCTCTAATACCTGATGAACTTATAGACATCCAAAACTCTTTTTTATGAAGTCTTATTTTTACCTTTTTTTTATATAAACTTTTTCTAATTCCTGTTATCATATCTATAATTATGATAATAGATAATGCTAGTAAAGTTGTTTTCATATTTAATATTAGTGTAAGCACAGTGCTTAATGACAATAAAATACCTTTATCTATTGTCATATTTTTAAAAAATAATAAAATTGATCTCATAATAATTTTAAGTGTTTGACTTTATAAATATACTTTAAAACAAAAAAAAATTTAGCCAACATTATAGCTAAACTAAATTAATTAAATCGATGAATGAAAATTTAATTACGGAAAAACCGTAATTACTTATTATTTAAAATAAAATTTATTTATTTTATTATATATTGCTTATTAAATCATTTATTGCGTCATTAAAGTCAGATATTTCTTGAGCAGTCATTGAACCTCCTGCAAACCAAATACCAACTTGAGTATTATCAAATGAATTAACAAAATATTGTAATTCATAATTAGGTAAACCGGTAGTTGGAGCTGTAGTTTCAGTGTTAGCTAAAAAACTACCATTTTGATAAAGCTGTATGTTTGTTGAACTATTTCTATTAACTACTAAAAAATTGTCTGCATTGTTAGTTATATACCTATAAACATTTCCGAATCTCTCATTAGATTCATTGTTTAAATAAACTTTACACCCAAATGAAGAGTCATACAACAACAATCCTCCTCCTGTTAGCGTTGTTCCATCAATACCAGCCCTCATTACAGCATCATCAGTACCTAGAGACTCTCCTAAGTCACCTATCCTGTAACCAAAACTAGCACTATTAAGTGTGTAGTTAACTCCATTTAAGCTAGGATTATATCCGGTATTAAGAGTTGTGGTTCCTCCTTGAGCTATAC
>JABSSK010000562.1 GCA_013214265.1 Saprospiraceae bacterium
CATTGGAGCCATCCGGAATCCAAACCTGCTTCAATTTATGCGGTGGATAATCAAGGTGTCGGGTATTATTCACTTTTTGCGCTATGTAGTCTTTTTCATTGTAAGCGGCTACGAGTAAAGTAATCTCTGGTTCGAAAGTACCAGAAGGAGGTAGGGGTTTAGCTTGGATTACTCGTTTCAATAACACCAGAATATACAGTACCAATCCGTACCCCAGATAAGTATACAATACTAGTATTAGTGCCGCCCAAAATAAAAAGGTCATAAGTTGGCATCATTTACATCTTGGTCTACAATACGCCTATAACTGGCTAAGGTTGCTTTTGCTGTTCGTTCCCAGCTGAATTCCTTAGCTCGCTCCAAGCCTTTTTTTCTAAGATTTTTCTGTATTTCTTCATCTGATAAGATGCTGATAAGACCTTGTGTTATATCATTCACATTAAATGGATCCACTAGGTAGGCTGCGTTGCCCGCCACTTCGGGCATCGATGCAACATTACTGGTCAACACGGGTGTACCTGTTGCCATACCTTCCAAGATGGGTATTCCAAAACCTTCTCGTTTGCTGGGATACAAAAATAAATCAGCCATGTTCATAAGTGCAGGCATTTCGCGATTATCGATATATCCTATCACTTGTATTTGATTCGTGAACTCCTCAAGACCTGCATCTACTAAATACTGATGTATAGTTACTTGACTGGAATCCGCAACCATCAGATGGTGTGTACGGCCCGCTGCCTTACAATATTGAGCAAAAGCCACAACCGTATTGCGGGTATTCTTTTTAGGGTCCGTATTCCCCAAGAACAAGCAATATCGTTCTGGTAATTTATACTTTTCTCGAACTTTATGTAGGAAGTTAGGATCTAAATTAGGCTGAAAATGGCTGCTCACACCATTGTAAATGACCTGAACACGATTATTAGGTAAGCCAAAAAATTGAGTCAACCTTTTATGCTCAAAATAGGATACTGTATAAATAGCATTAGCTCTTTTAATCAATCGACTTACCACCAATCGCCTGTAAATGTTACCAAATCGTTGAAAAAGGGTATAGCCTAAAGTAAATAAAGGATGGAATTCGAAATAAATAATATCATGGATGATAACTACCAACGGAATAGTACCACCAAGGGGTGCTGTATTGGAAGTACAGTGAAGAAGATCTAAATTGAGTTGTTTAGCTAACTTGGGCAGTTTTACTTGTTCCCAGATTGGATATCCCCCTTTAAATGTATGTATAAAGAAATTGTCACTTTCTTCTATACACCGGTCAGGCCCCTCTTTTACAAATATATGGTAATTATTATGTCTGTCTAATCGCTGCAATTGGCGAATCAGTTCTAGGGCAACAAAATCCATCCCATGCTTATGAACACGAAAAATCCGCTGTGCTTCAATACCTATATTCACTGGTTCATTTTAAGATAAAGGAAATTTATCAGGGACCTCTATTGCTCGTTTATACTGTAGGCATATACATCATGGCAATAACCCTAAACCATCCTAGAAATGGTTGACAAATTCATATTCATTATGTAATATCGTAAGGTAGGTATTTCATAATAGAGGTGAAATAACCCAAACCCAAAAGTCCACTAAGTCATCATGTGCATTTTCAAAAAGCTTACATAAGTTGAAATCGTGTAGTGTAGAGATTGATCACATCCTATCTCAACAAAGCTATTAGCCCTTTATTTACCAACTCATTATTACATCTACGATCGATGTATTTCTTTTGTTTACGTTACTATAACCTTTAGGTTCGTATATTATTAAAGAAATGATGAATAAAAATAAAAATTCCAAAAGCTAATGCTATGCTTATCCCCAATTTTAAACCAGAGAAGCTGAGTATTCAGCTAGAATGAAATAAGTTTATTGGCAAAAGAAGATTTCGGCTGGTGTCTCCTTACTTAGCCTTTGATGATCAGAGTTTGAAATACTAGTGTATGGTTAAGACCTATTAGTTTGACATCCAGTGACTAATAAAGTCTTCTAACCCTTTTTATTAATTGGACACAAACTAGGACCATTGAGATAGTTTGTCATTCTTGAAGCACCATTAAATGAAGTACATTGATATTTTCGGTCTATTTGCTCTATCAAATAAAATTTTAATGGATGTTCACTTATAAGTTGGTATCACTTTTTATTATGACTGACTTGGAGCAAAGGTACCTGTTTGTACATTCTCAGTTCATGATTTGGATCGAGCATGTCCTGACGCTTTATAAGGAAGCATCATAAGAGCTTTTTCAAGAAATCCAGCACCATTTGTAGTTGACCCATTTGGTTGTAGATTTCCTTTATATCTTATGCCTTTTGCCGTTACTTCGCTTTTTGGTTGGCTTCAAGTAGTACTTCGCGTGATCTAAAAATTTGACATTTGATTGTTATGTAAATCATATTTTTGAGACAACTCGGACAAAGTTTTCCGTTTTTGAAGTGCAGTCAGAATAACTTTTAGTTTAAAATCTGGGCTAAATATTATTCGTTTTATTTTCATGACCAGTGGCTAAGCAAGG
>JABSSK010000563.1 GCA_013214265.1 Saprospiraceae bacterium
GGCTATATACAGAAAAATATTACAAAAATTGCTGATATTCCGGCTATTTTCATACATGGGCGTTTTGATATGGTCTGTCAGTTATATAATATTAATGTATTAGTAGATGCGTGGCAGAATTCACAATTACAAATACTACCTGGCGCTGGGCACAGTGGTTTTGAATCACAAACAATTGATGCTTTTTGTAAAGCGACAGACATTATGGCTCAGTTCTTAAAGGAGCGTGAATCTAATAAATAGGATAAGAGAAAATAATGATAGCGTTAATACAACGAGCTAGTGAAGCCAGCGTAACGGTTATTAACCAGATTATTGGCGAGATAAAACAAGGCTTGTTTGGTTTTAACGCGTCCCCTATCCGTCCCCCATCCGTCCCCTAATACAGTAGTTTTGTTTTTAGGGAAAAGCAGTAGTTTTTTAGTCGGTGAAATGTAATTTATGAGATGAATTAGTTATTATTTAAACTATCAATTTCGGATTAGAGTTTGACCTCTTCTAAAGACTCTATTGTTCGCTTTGGAGACATTAGAGTTAAAATTTTTGCCATATATTTTCTCATGAATGTTTATTTTATTGTGAGTGTGTTCCTATACAGTAGCTGTGATTCCTGCTTTCTACAAGAAAGCGCGCAAATTGCCTCCTTTCACACATCGAGCAGTTGATTTTTTATTTTTAACTCATTGAACTACCGACAACAATCAAGTAACCTCGCATTATTATAAATTATTGACGATTAACTCCATCTTGTAGAAAGAAGGAATTTTTCCTCATAATAAAGCTGTTAGGGTTTTTACAATTTCTAGGAATAACATTATGAGAATTATTCAGACTAAAGTACTTCCTAATGATTGGCTCCAGAAAGTAAGCTGTTTTGATGTGGGCACATCAACTTTGAGTAGAAATACTAAAGTAATAGCTAACAGACTGATTGAGTTTATTATAGAAGAGAGAAATTACTCTTTATTGAATCCGTCAGCTAGATCATTAGCTTTACATGTTGTATTTGGAAAGAATTTTTTTACTGGATTCTATGATAGATTACCAGTGGAACTCATTGAAGAGGGAATTAATGAAACAAAAGGAGTGAAAGGTTTTAATTTTACAAGAAAGCTTCACTCCGTATTTGTAGAATTTATTATATATAAGAAATTGTACAGTAATGGCTTTAATTTAAAAAATATTACACGTACTCGTGGATCATGCGATTTAGTCATGGAAAAACATAATAAAGATTACAACTTTGAAGTTAAATTTAAAGAGAGCAAGGATGTTTTTAAATCTAGGTTATTTGATAACATTGACGGAATGAGTTTACTTGATGAATACGGATTCCTACGAGGTGAGATCTATGATATTCAAGTGAAATCTCAAAATATTGACGATAGAAAACAAAAAGAAGTGCTTGATGATATTAAATGTTTTATAGAGAATAAAAAAGATCAATATATAGGTAAACATATAGACATCTTTAACTTAAAATATAGAAGAAAAGTTTCAAGAGATATAAAAAAGGTTAGTGAATGTCTTACCTCTTTGCATATATCACAAGAACTAACAGATGAAGATACAGTTTATAAATTAATACAAAACATATTCATTGAGGACAATGGACATATCACTAAGTTGATTAAAAAATCTAAAACTATAGAGAATTTTAATGGTTGTCTTGTGTGGGATATTCCATTTCATAATGATATTAACCTAGAAAACATTAAAAATGCATTCAATAGGCTTAAATTAGGTTTTAATTTGTATGTGTTCATTGGTGGAAGAGCAAAGGCTGAAAATTACTTTATAGTTGAAAAGCATAGTCTGTAGCAGTTAATCAAACAGTAGAGTAAAGTCCAACCACCACCCTAACAAGCGCTTCCACTGGGACAGCTTTTCGCTACGCATTTTTGTGTTGTCGCTGCGCGCCAGTATCACACAAAAATTCTTCACTACAAGTTGCCCGTGAAGCGGGCGTTTTCGATACTAAATCTAATCCAACCTGGCAATTAGCTGTAATCGCTAATGTCTCCAATGTGGTAATTCCTGACCTAATTGTTTGCAAAATAAAGTTAATAAAACATCAAAATGTGATAGTGATTTCGGGGTTAATATTATTTATCTTACCTAGGCATTATCTCTAACGCTGGAGGTTAAATAGGTAATTCAGCCGCTAGAATTTGTACCCACTTCACATGTCCTTCAGCATATTTTTTAGTTGTTTTTGCGTCTGTGTGTGCGGCGCGTTCTTGGGGATCAATTCCTGATTTTTTGTACATGTGGATGGATAGGGAGCGTATTTCGTGGAAAGTTGGGCGTTCATCCATTTCTAGATTATCGTACAATCCTAATTTATCCCTGAACTTTGAAAATAACTTTGAAATGATCTTACTCCCTAATTGCGTATGGTGGGTTAAACCTTTAGCTAGTCTTGATTTACGGGATTTTAATTGATGAATAATGTAAGGAGACACAATATTATCTTTACGTGAATCATCAATAATGTCTTTGATTTTTTGTGTGATCGGGATCTCA
>JABSSK010000564.1 GCA_013214265.1 Saprospiraceae bacterium
GGCAATGGCACGCTTGACAGCACGGAGCTCCTGTCCACCCACGACTACTATCCGTTCGGGATGGAATGGCAGGCTGGGGGGTATCCGTATACGTATAATGGGAAGGAAAGGAACGAAGAGCTCGGGTTGGAGTGGTTGGATTATGGCTTCCGTTACTACGACCCTGCGATCGGACGCTTTACGGGTGTTGACCCACTGGCGGAGAAGTTTCCAAGTGAAAGCCCCTTTATTTATGCTGGAAATAATCCCATCCTAAACATAGATGTGGGAGGCATGTTTAAATTTCCTGCACACTTGGCAAAACAATACGCTGAGAAATATCCCTTGTTTACAAAGTATCTTCAGGAAAATATTAAGAATGATGTTTTGAATAGTTCAACATTAGTTAACGGGCTTTTAAAGTATTCAAATGGTGGACTTACTCAAGAGAGCATTGCCAATGACCTCACCTTTGGGAATGGTCCAAATATCATTATTGCAGATATTGACGGAGAAAATTTAACTGTCGATGGAAAATATAGGGAAGAAGGAGGTGAACATAATTTATATATCAATGAAGCACTAATTGCAGAGTTTGAGAAAGCAGCCGCAAATCCAAAAGCAGCGGAGAAAGCTAAAACTGCTCTACTTCTTGGTGGTGTAAGTACCGTTTTGCATGAGTATGTACATTATGGTGATAGGAATAATGACTATGGGAACGGGGAAATAGAAGAAGGACATGCTTTTGAAGCAGAAGTTTACACACAAGGAATTAGCAATAGACCATTCGGTAATAAAATTGATATTCGACAGACGATGAGTATAATTAACTTATTGACTACCGGGAAATACAATCCGAATGATAAAACAGAATCTGCACAACCAGACAAAATAAACCCTTCTGTTTTACCAACTTTGCCTAACAATAATTAACTGTCAATGAATAAATTGCATTATTTAATAGTAGTTATATTTTTATTTTTTAATTCGGGGTGTAAATCACAAGATACATTAAAATGTGAGGTTCTTACTGCACTACTTGATGTCGAAAAGCTGAACACTCACTTGAAGTTAGGTTCAAATGCTGGTCATATCAGGGTATTAGACCAAAGTGAGATGTTCAGAAATTGTGAGTGTAGCTATAAGAATTTTTCGATTGGTATTATTGAAAACATACCATTGGATTTTAATACAGGAAGGTATATAGATTTAGCTATACTAAAAGCAAGCGATGCTGCTAATATTTTCAATCTCGAAATATTTTATGCCTTATCTGGTCAGCAGGATGATTATCCTAATTTATTTACAGGTGACATAAGATTAACCAAAACCAAAGCAGGAGTTATAGTTGAAAAAGCCAATATTGGTAACATTCAATGATTGTGGAATGGTAAATACTTGAAGAAGGAACATAAATTAAGTCTCGCAGAATGCGGGGCTTTTTTTATTTCTGATGAGCATCCACACAAGCCAATCCAGCCACCTTTTGAAAATCTGCCATATTCCGAGTAACCAAAGTCAAATTATAAGCCAGAGCTGTCGCTGCAATAATAGCATCAGGCAGCTTGATTTTGTAGTTTTTTCTTAGTTCAATAGTCCTTTGTACCACCACATCAGAAAGCGGCAGTACATTAGTCACATCAATAAAATCTTCGAGTGTCTGCATCTCGGCAAGAGAGCCTTTGAAGCCGAGCAGTTCAATCTGATTGATAACCGAAAGGTGATGTAGGTTTTGGTCAATGATATTTTGCAGCCAGTTGCTGCCCGAAGTAGGCAACGCAGCACCTAAAAATTCAATAACAGCGTTGGTGTCCATCAAATATTGCGTTCCCATTCGTTGCGGCTTTGTTCAACGTATTGTAACATTTTATCGGCAGTTTCTTTGGAGATGCTGCCCGCCCATTGGCGTTTGGGTTTTTCTACAGGCTGCCTTTTGGCAGCGACCAAACGCAGGATGTTGAGTTGCTCCAGTTGTTGGAGTAACGTCAGAGCGTTATCGTTAATCAGTTCGACCGTTATGATTTGCATAATTGAAATTTTAGTGAGATAAACCAAATGCCTGTTTTGCCTTTGTGTCCCGGATAAAGGCATCAATGACCGAGAGAATAACATTTCGTTCAGGGTCGGAGAGTTTTTGTATCTCCACTATTCGCTGGAGCATCCCATTGTCAATAACCGTTTGTTTTTCTTCATTGCTCACCAGATAGTCCAAACTGACATCCAGCACCTCTGCAATCTTTTTGGCAGTTTCCACAGAAGGCACAATATCGCCCCGTTCATATTTACTAATGGCATCCCGAGACACACCAACTGCTTGAGCGACCTCTGCTTGAGACAGCTTTTTTTGTTTACGCAGCCTGACTATTTTTTGACCTAATTGCATACGATAATCAACGTTTTAGCAGGTTTTTATAACATTCTCTACAAAGTTAGGTAATTTTTTTCAGTAAAAATTACTGATCCTATTTGCTATTTAAATAGAAAAGTCTATTTTTGCTGATATTTATCATCATAAAATAATTTTGTCTGCA
>JABSSK010000565.1 GCA_013214265.1 Saprospiraceae bacterium
TGTGCATCGATCCGGGTCATATCTCCAAATGGGGGATGCTTAGCGTAGGACATCAGCGTTTGGGTGTTGAGCTCGTGTTGTAGGCGGTAACCAATGGACAACTTGACTTTGTTTTTGGCGCAAGCCGAAATAATAGACTGGCACTCCTCCACTGTCATAGCCATTGGTTTTTCGCACCATACGTGCTTTCCGGTTTTTGCAGCAGCAATAGCAAATTGTGCATGGGTGCCGGTGGGTGTAACAACGTAAATGACATCAATGGCGTCGTCATTAGCGATTTCGTGCATGGTATCATAGGTATAAACGTGGCGGTCAGGAATATTATATTCCTTTTGCCAAGTTCGTATTTTTTTTGGGGTGCCGGTAATGATTCCGCGTAGTTCGCAGTGCTGTGTCATTTGTAATGCTGGTGCGAGTCGATTTTTGCTATAGGACCCCAGCCCCAACAAGGCAACTCCGAGCTTATTAGGGTCTTCTGCATATGGTTTTCGCGACGAGCAGGAGGTTGGTAGCCAAAGGGCTAATGCGGATGTAGTTGTCTGAAGTAAAAACTGCCTGCGATTTACATGTTTCATGATATATATGCTTTTGTTCCGGATAAGTTGGTAGGGGGTTGGTTTCTTCGATTAATAACATACCTATATATCCGAATGACCTAGGCCACTAGACCGGCTATGTTCTAGGGTATTAGGTACTAAAGCCCGTAGCTGCTGATAGCTCAATCAGTGCATAAAATCAGATTTGCTCTGTGGGTAACCTTAAAATAGGGATAAACTGTTAATAATGTGGTTTACGGCTTTAATTTTTGTTTTTTGGAGGTGGCAGCGAAACCCGCAGGATGTGATCCGTCAATATATTGTATCTTCCGCCTTTTCCCAATATTAACCGTATGCGTGTTTATGTAATTATAGGGGTGAGTGGTTCGGGTAAGACCACCATTGGCAAAACTTTAGCAAATGTACTGGGGATACCTTTCTATGATGCGGATGATTTTCATCCGGAAGCTAATGTCTTAAAAATGTCTGAGGGCCAACCCCTTCGTGATGCGGATCGGAAACCTTGGCTAATGACCTTGAATGCAGAAATGGGAAACTGGATTGAAGGTAAGGGAGGGGTTTTAGCATGCTCTGCACTAAAGGAATCTTATCGATTGTTGTTGGCTAACGGTCATCGAGCAATACAGTGGATTGTTTTGGAAGGCAGTTACGATACGATCTATGAGCGGATGCAGCAAAGGCAGGGCCACTTCATGCCGCCGGAACTACTGCGCAGTCAGTTTGCTGATTTTGAGCGGCCCAACTACGGATGGCACGTTGAAGTGCGCCATTCTCCCCAAGCCATTGTTGAAGGGCTTGTGAACCGTATAAAAGCGTTTGCCGAACCTGCTATCGGACTGATTGGTCTGGGTGTGATGGGCAAGAGTTTAGCCCGCAATATGCTGGACAAAGGATTTAACGTAGTGGTATACAATCGGGATAGTCCCGGTGAGGAAGATGTGGTTAGTACATTTGTTTCGGGCTGGGAAAGCGATGAGCAGTTGTCGGGAACAACTAGTATAGCTCATTTTATGGCGCTTTTGCCTTCTCCCCGCCGTATCTTGTGTATGGTTCCGGCGGGTGGTGCAGTCGATTCTGTTCTGGCACAAATAGCGCCATGGCTGGAGGCGGGCGATGTGTTTATGGATGGTGGCAACGCCCATTATCGGGATACCAACCGGCGAGAGAAAGAATGGCAAAAAAAGGGGATCAGATACTTGGGGTTAGGTGTTTCAGGTGGTGAGGAAGGTGCACTTCGGGGTCCTTCATTAATGCCTGGTGGCGACTATGAAGGATACAAAATGGTAGAACCTGTTCTGCTAGCAATTGCAGCTAGGGACAAAGTCGGGGCGCCATGCTGTAGTTATATTGGTCGGGGTGGAGCTGGCCATTTTGTCAAAATGATCCACAATGGAATAGAGTACGCGGAAATGCAACTTTTAGCGGAAGTATACGCTCTTTTGCGCACAGTACTGCCGTACCCAAAGATGGTCGCTATTTTGGAGGGGTGGCAATCTCGATCTTTAGGCGGGTTCCTGCTAGAAAGTACCATCACCATATTAAAACATCAGGAAAATGGTAGCTACGTATTAGACGACATTCTGGATAAAGCTGGTAGCAAAGGTACTGGAAGTTGGTCGGCTCAGGCTGCTCTTGAATTAGGAGTACCTGCCACTATGCTCACGGCAGCCATGTATGCGCGGAGTATTTCTAGCCGACTAAAAGAACGTTTGCGGAATGAGCACCACCCCCGAGGTACTCCAGTAGAGCATATGGATATGGATATGGTGGAATCCGCATTCCAGATGGCTCGCATACTCAATCATATTCAAGGGTTTTCTGTACTTGCAGCCGCTTCCGAAGCTTACGGCTGGTCGTTGAATCTATCTGAGATTGCGCGGGTATGGACAAACGGATGCATCATTCGATCGGAATTGATGGAAGCATTAGTTGAGGTATTACAAGCGGG
>JABSSK010000566.1 GCA_013214265.1 Saprospiraceae bacterium
CGCCAAAACCGCCGCCGCCAAAACCACCAAAACCACCACCACCAAAACCACCGCCACCGCCACCTGACCAGCCGCCGCCGCCAGGCATAAGAATCCAGCCACCGCCTCTCCTGCTTCGACGTCGGCCATAATCATAAGGTCCATTTCCTGAATATCCGCCGCCATCACCCCAGTCATCTGAATTTCCAAATAAACTGATAATGACGATGATCAATAGAATTAGAATTAGAATGGTGACATAGGTAGGTAGGCCTTCTTCACTAGGTATCTCTTCAGCTGAATATTCCCCACTTCCCAGTTGCATGATCGTTGTGGTTGCTCGTTCTATGCCCTGATAATAAGCGCCATTTCGGAAATTTGGCTTGAGGATATTTTCAATAATTCGTTTGGCAAGCGCATCAGGTAAGAACCCCTCGGCTCCGTAACCAGTCTGAATGAATAGCTGACGATCATTATAGGCGATATATAACAGAATGCCATTATTGGTTTCACCTTGTCCGATTCCCCAGGCTTCGGCTAATCGATATGAGTAATCAAAAGCTGCCTCTCCTTGTAAAGAACGATCAATAACGACTGCGATTTGAATAGATGTAGAGTCCGCATAGGCAACTAATTTACGCTCTAATGCCTCACGCTCATTGAACTCAAGCAAGCCTACATAATCGTTTACAAGGGTGTTGGGTTGAGGAGGAATACTTTTTTGGGCAAACCCAAAAGAAGATGCCAACAAAAAAATGAACACAGGAATCCAGTATGATCGCATAGTTATAGTCATGAGTTTATACAACCATGCCGAGCTAAGCAGAAGACTAGTGATTAGCTTGCGGCGTGCTTTTTAAATAAATGTTAGTCATAAGAAATATCATCTGGCAGTTCGTTCTGGTCAGCTTCTCCTTGATGTGGAAAGAAAGTGGCCAGTTTTTCGGCAACCAGAGCTATGCCTTTTTGTATTCCCCCAACGAATGCACGTTTACGGAACTGTTTCTGCATGGTATCTTTTACCTCATTCCAAAAACCATCAGGAACAACGCGATTAATTCCTTCGTCCCCCACGATAGCAAACCTATGGGCTTTAGGAACGACATATAATAAAACACCATTTCGTGCGGCTGTATTGGTCATTCCCAGACGATGAAAAACTACTTGGGCATCCGAAAGCACATCTTTTTCAATTTGTTCTGCGAGATGAACACGTATTTCTCCAGATGTTTGACTTTCAGCCAACGCGATGCTTTTAATAATAGACTTTTCCTCTTCGGGTGTGAAAAAATGCCTCATAATTGTGGTGTGGGTCCCGGGAAAGCCCCGGGACGATTTGGTTTAATCAAAGCTTACTTCTGGTACATTTTGGGCTCCTTCGCTAGCCTCAAATTGTGCTCGTCGGTCAAATCCAAAAATGCCGGCAAAAAGGCTATTAGGGAAACGACGTATTTTTTTATTGTACTCCGTTACCACATCATTATAGTCATTGCGAGCTACCTTAATACGATTCTCGGTACCTTCTAATTGGGCTTGTAATTCCAAAAAGCTTTGGTTAGCTTTCAGTTCAGGGTAACGTTCCACCGAAACGAGCAAACGACCCAGGCTTTGTGATAATTCGCCTTGGGCTTGCTGAAAAGCAGATAATGATTCGGGGGTTAAATTGGACGGATCGATCTGAACACTTGTTGCTTTTGCCCGCGCGTTTACAACAGCTGCTAGCGTTTCTTGCTCAAAATCAGCTACACCTTTTACGGTGTTGACTAGGTTAGGAATAAGATCGGCACGACGCTGGTAGTCAGATTGAACCTTACTCCAGGCATTCTCAACGTTTTCGTCCATGTCTACAAAAGAGTTGTAGGTATTACAGCCTGTCATTAAAGTAATTAGGCCAACTACGATTAGAACAATGGATAAGGTCAGATTTTTCATTTTGGTTGGTATTTGTATGGTTGAAATTTCAATAACGGCTTATTTTGCCAGTCATAAATACAACATGTACAATCATGAATACAATAAGTATACCTGATTGGATGAATAACTGCTGGAGTTTTCCGAAGTAGGAAGCCAAATTAACGACGAGTTCATGGGTTCTTCCGATCCGCAATAAACTTGTGTAACAATATCTCTGCTCCCTGAAAAGGGGACATATTTCCTTCCGTGACAAGTTTGTGAATATTGTGCTGTGTTTCTTTAACTGTGGGGCTTTGGTTAAATATCTGTTTTAGTTTTCTATCAATGGTATCATTTAGCCAGTAGGTGGCCTGTTCGCTTCGGCGTTGTTCAAAATAACCATTCTTTTTGGTTGCTTCACGATATTCCAACATGAGTTTCCAGATTTGCTCCATGCCTTCACTTTCGATAGCAGATGATGTCACGGCTTTGGGGGTCCATTGGCTATCTTTAGCGGGAAAGAGGTGAAGTGCATTTTGATAAGCCTGCCGTGCTTTTTGGGCGAGTCTTTTTCGCTCACCATCAGCTTTGTTGACGGCAATCAGATCAGACATTTCCACGATTCCTC
>JABSSK010000567.1 GCA_013214265.1 Saprospiraceae bacterium
GTTCAGGCTACAGTCTCAAAAGCTGGCGCCTAATGAATACCTCAAATGGGTTGGTCTGTATAAAGATTTTTTCCGATTGCTTAAGAATTTCTTTAATCAGGAGTTGGAATCATTAAGCCTTGTTGTGATGGGAGCCGAGGACCACGTCTTTTTTCGGGCTGCTCATCGGTTTACATCCATGCATCCAAAGGCCAGTTTGGTTACTTTCGAAAAATGTGGCCATATCTGTAATATTGAAAAGCATGAAGAATTTAACCGTACGGCACTTTCTTTTTTGCTCCCAGATGGGTATCCTTCTGTAGCTCCTTCCATTTAACCGGTAACCATGGTTATTCCATACTACCGTATGAGGATGAAGTCGCCTGATTGTCGTTCCGTTCGGCCATCTGTTCGAGTAATAAGTGCAGTGTAGATGTATACTCCAGAGGGCATGGATTGCCCTTGGTACGTCCCATCCCATCCCGCTTCCCAATTATTGGGAGTCAAGGTATAATTTTCGTATACCAATTGCCCCCATCGGTCAAAAATAGATAGTTTGTCAATGCGCTCAATTGCGGTTCCACCGAATAGCATAAACCGACTATTCATGCCCGTACTATTAGGCCTGAAAGCATTAGGGGCATAAACTTTAAGCTGCCGGTTAACAATTAACTGTAATGATCCCATTACGGTACATCCAGTACTATCGATGGCTTCCAAACGAATCAAAGTGCTTTCTTGAGGACGGATAACTGGATTGGGCACCTGAGCAATGTCAAGAAAAGGTTGACTGGTCCAGAAAATAGCTACCGGATCAAATGAAAATTTAGGTTGTAGTGTAATACTATCGCCCAGCACTATTTCGATTTCTTCAGGGAGTTCCACAAACTGACCAGGAGCATTGGGAATATCAATTAAAAGGGATTGGGAGCAGTTGTTTTGATCTTTAATGCGTAAAGTGTAAGAACCATACTCCAGTCCAAAAATTCGTTCTGGTAATGCCAAAAATTGTGATGCCCCTGGCTGTAATTGATAACGATAACTAGGGGTGCCTCCAACCATGTTATCGATTAAGATAAGTCCCGTTGGTTCTCCTGGGCAGGTTGGGGCCACAATTTGAGTTTCTATCTGAATAGGTGCCGGAGCTATGAGTTCGATGGTTGCCGTATCGCTACAGCCAAGGGTGTCCGTTACCTGGACTGTATATATGCCAGCCCCCAAATTTGAAGGACGCTGCCCCTTCATATTCGTATTATCCCAGTTAATCGCATAGGGTGGGTATCCTCCAGATAAACGAAGTTCAATTTCTCCATCCTTTGCGCCAAAGCACGAAATAGCTGAGCCGTTGTAGTTGCTTACCTGTGTTGGGTTAGCTTGAATATCACTGATTCTTGGGGTTATAATGAGCTCGGTGGGTTGTACACACCCGGTAGCTGTATCGGTAATGGTAGTGAGCACGAGTTGGGTTTGTGGCGTAGGCAGGAACGTATACTGCATTAGGGTATCTAATTGTAGGAAGTTACTTCCTAAACCAGACCAGTTGCTGGTCCAATCCAGTTCAAGTGGGGCGCTACTGGTTATTAATTCTAAGCTTAATTCATCACCAAGACATCCAGAAGGTAGCTGGGTGACGGATACAGAAAGGGGTGGGCGAAAGAAAAGGTCAACCTGAATAATTGAATCGCATTGCATTGGCGCAATTCCCGGCAGAATTACGGTTCCAATTGGATTGTCAGGTGTGAATACTTGATTGCCCAATACAAGAGAATCGGTATAACATAAAGTATCGTTGATCCGTTCTATCGCCGGAGTTAAAAAAGTGAATTCGACTTCAGTATAACTAGCACAGCCAAATGGGCTTGTATCTGTAAATTGAACTAGACCGGAGGGATTGGTCGCCGTAAATAACTGGTCGCCAACTAATATACTATCTGATGGGCACTGCACCCCCTCCAAACGGTTCGTATCACTGGGGAAAAACTGTAAGTTAATTTGTAATAAAGAATCACAGCCAAGGTTACTGGCTCCTGTTAGTATTTCTGTTCCCTGAGGATGATCATAAGTGTATACTTGTGTACCAGCAATTAGGCTATCCTCAACACATAAAGTGTTTTCTATTAGTGTGTCAGCAATATCCACATAAGTGATTGCAAGGTCAATGATGGAGTCGCAGCCGTTAATAGCCTGATTAGGCAGAACGATTAAACCATTTGGATTTGCTTGATTAAATACCTGGCCCGCTATTTCCAGGCTGTCCTGAGTACATAAGGTAGGTTGCCAGATTCGGGTTGCATGCTGGATGGTACTAATAGAACTCGTTACGTTGGAATCACAACCATTCTGTGCACTATTCCGAAATATCTCTACTCCGGTGGAATTATCTTGATCGTAGGTGGTTCCTAGCACCGATATAGATCTACCTGCACATAGGTCGGTGTCAAGACGTGTGGTATCATTGAGAGTAATTAGTAATTCAACTATTCGGGTTGAATCACAACCGTTTGGGCCCACATTTCGA
>JABSSK010000568.1 GCA_013214265.1 Saprospiraceae bacterium
GCCCGCCTTGGGAAAAATATCAGGGAAAGAGCACAGGATGCCCATTCTTTAGGGGTAGCTCGCCAAGCACAGATGCGGGAACAGTCGGATTTAGAAGGATTTGTGGAGGATTATTTATGGACTGGGATTGGTCGCGCCCGTTCGGGATGTGGGGCTGCCTTGGTTGGTAGCCCTCAACAGGTAGTTGATATAATCAACCGATATATGGAGATGGGCATCCGGTCTTTTATTTTTTCTGGCTACCCCCATTTACAGGAACTACGTTATTTTGCGCAATATGTACTACCCCACATTCCAACGTTATCTCTACCTCAGGCGTTGGGTCGCCAACCACAGCAGGCGCCACCAACGCCATTAGGAACGGCCCAACGAAAATAAGATGCCTTAGCTATGATCTGGATTGACGGACTAATTGTTCTAATATATTTTTTTATAATTCTTATGGTTGCTTTATCAGGTCGTGCCCATATGGCCATGTCCAGTGAAGCATATTTCCTCAGTAACCGTAACCTGACTTGGCCCTCGATCGCTTTATCTACGATTGCGACCAATATTCAAGGGTATCAGTTTTTGGGTATGATGGGCTCAGCATATCTGTTCGGATTAGCTCAGGCTAATCTGGAAGTGAATGCCATTACGGGGCTATGGATGGCCGCTTTTATTTTTGTTCCACTCTATTTGAAAGACAAGATCATTACCATCACCCAATTTATAGCCAAGCGGTTGGGGGAGCGTGTTGCATTATTTTATTCGGTAGCTAATCTGCTTATCTTTTCAACGATTGGACTGGGTGCGGCACTGTTTTGGGGTGCTTATGCAGCTGAATTGGTTTTTAGTGATTACTTGTTATGGTTAAGCCCAAATCGGCTAAATCGAGTAATGATTGTACTGGTATCACTAGGTATTTTTTCGGCCATTTACACTTGGTATGGTGGGTTAAGCGCTGTTGTCCGCACCGATGTTATTCAATTCAGTTTACTTTTTTTGGGCGGTATTGTGGTCTTGTTCGTGTCCATCCACCAGTTAGGTGGTTGGAGTGAGTTGTATCGTAAAACGCCAGAACTGATGCACTTGCATTTGCCCGTCGACCATCCTACCCTGCCGTGGCCGATGGTATTTGGATTGTTTTTGTTAAACATCAATTACTGGTGTGCCAACCAGAGCGTGATGCAACGCAGCCTGGCTGCACGATCGCTGAAGCACGCCCAAGCTGGATTATTAGTTGGTGGCCTAATGAAAGTATTTATGGCTGTCATCATCATTGTACCCGGCATTGCTCTGGCCGGTATACTGGCTGACCAGCCACTGGCAGAACCGGACCAGTCTTTCCCCTACCTGGTAAGTAATTATTTACCGGTTGGTATTCGGGGGCTGATCCTCTGTGCCCTATTTGCCTCCCTGATGAGCACGGTGGATTCAACTTTTAATTCTTTGGCAACCCTTTGGTCTATTGATATTTACCAAAAATATATAAACCCCAATGCTTCTGACCGCCAATTGGTCCAGGCTGGTCGCCGAACCATTGGCGTCACCTTACTTACTGGTATAACAATGGGCGGCGTATTATTGTACGTCAAGTTTAATAATCCAGAAGATGCTTTTACGCATACCCTTAATGAGTTAAGGTACTACGTGAATTGTGGCATCGTAGTAATCATCTGTACTGCTGCCTTTTTGGTCAAGCCGAAACACCGCCTCACGCTGGCCGCATTTTTAGCAACCGTACCCCTTCAGCTTTTATTCAAAGCACAATTCCCAGAAATGAATTATTTCGTTCGCGCTATGTGGGTTATCCTGCTTGGTGGAAGTATTGTTTGGATACCCGCTATCGTTAATCGAGGTTGGCGCAAGTGGTCTGACCTCTTCGTACCGGCAAATACCAAAACCCAACAATACGGATATTGCCTCTTAGCCCTAATGGTAATTATCCATATCATTTTTTCATAAAACCCTTTCCTCTTTGTAGAATCAGCATCCATCGCCTGTAACAAGGATATCACTTAGTTGTGAGAACGATTCATATAGCGAACGCTAAAAGCGAATAAAGCAGTAGTAAAAAAAGAAAACATGGCGTAGACCAGTACCGGCTTTGTCATATCATTATTCCCAATCATGGATCCTGTAACTAATAAAGCCAGGGTCGTATTCTGGAGTCCGACTTCAATTCCAATGGTGATTGCCTGAGGTATACTCAAGGTGAAGCGCCGGGCAATGAAATAAGAAAAGACTAAAGCCAACATATGAATTCCTAAAGCATACGGAAAGATCAGCAATATCTCATCCGTAGTTAAGCCACTGCCACCTGATTGTTCATCCGCAAAAAATTTAATACCAAATACCAGCGCTAGTAAAGTGATATTTATATACTTAAGCGGAGTTTGTAAAGTAGCCGAAAAAGAAGCGTAGCGATGGTTGAATGCCAGACCAGCTATAGCGGGTAGTATAATTACCAAAAATACGTCTTTTGCCGTATCTGCAAAACCAAATGAAACG
>JABSSK010000569.1 GCA_013214265.1 Saprospiraceae bacterium
TGCCTCATGAGGCACCTGACTGATTTCACCACAATCACCTATATCTTCCAAAATCCCCAATAAATTGCGCACTTGCTGTGCACTTCGAACGTGAAAAAAAGCATCTGATGACGACTGGATATTATCCGATCCGCAAATTCCCGCATAGGCCATGATAGAACTTCCACTTCCTGGTTCAACTGCGTTAGGTGGTACAATAGCAAATTCACAACTTCCGCTGGCCCCATTGAACGTATGGTCAGCCCCGAATTGATGGCCTATTTCATGGGCTAAATAATCAATGGTCAGAAACTCACCTTCGCCCGTAGGAGCCCCTGTGTATCCCCTGGCTTTTTCGCCTTCTCTGCACACAACGCCCAGATAAGCGTATCCTCCTGCCGATTGTACATCAAGAATGTGCCCAACATCATAGTTTTCTGTACCAATACGGTCGTCTATAAAGCGTTGGTTAATAACATCCTCCGAACCACTACTTATATCAAACTCATCAGGATCAGTAACAATGATGGTGTCTTGTTTTTCGGGAAGTACAAAATGAACACCCAATTCCTGCTCGTACACTTCATTCAATCGGTTAACAATGGTTACTAACGCCGCCAAGGTTTTTTCTTTACTCCCATCATGGTATTGGGTAAAAGAATACGATGTGGTCAGCGCTAGGCGTAGCGTAATTTCCTGAGAGAAGTTAAGTTGATTACTCCTAATCTGTGCCTGTGGCTGAGGCGCAATCATTTCTGTTCCTCGACAAAAGAAGGCCTTTTTCGGATAGTGTTTTGCATACGTGAAAGTACGCTCTGCTCCAGATTTTGCCCAGAATCGTCCTTGGTTGGTGAACCAAGCTAGTGACCAACCATCTTTACTTTGTTCGATCCTTACCTTCTTCGACGGTTTCCCTACTTCATGCCCATGCCACGCTCGTATTGATGGATACTTTTTTTGTAGCCTTTCCGGCAAAATATTCGAAGCCTGCAGTTTCACCTGTACTGGCTCTCCATGCGTACCCGGAACGGTTACATTAACCGACGAACCTTTTATTTCGGTTAGATTTTGGCGTAAGGCAGAAAAATCACTGCCTGTAATGATCTGTTTATCATTATCCTGGGCCATCAACTGAACACAAGAAAGAAACAAGATGAAAATACTGGTAAGAAAACGCATAGGCTTAAATTAGATTGATCCAATATAAGGGAAAAACAGCTTCACCCCTCCTCTGTTCCAAAAAGACAAAGATTTATTCGGCTTTTGGCAATAGAATGTGGAAAAATTGATACCTCGAATCCGGTTTTTATAGCTGACCAACACCTACCTTTATCCTACTTTATGTAAAAACCAAACATCCGTTTCTCAGATGGGATCAGTACTTTTAGAAAAACATCTACAGCTTATCTGTACCAGCACCCAATTAAAACCCAAACAGGTACGTGCTGTGCTACAACTACTAGAAGAAGGGGCAACGATTCCATTTATTGCCCGATACCGAAAAGAAGCCACTGGCTCACTCGATGAAGTTCAGATTGCCGAAGTACAACGGGAATCCAAGAAATGGAATGATCTTGAAGCACGCAAAGAAACCATCCTTAAATCCATCCAAGAGCAAGGTAAGTTAACCCCCACCTTGGAACAACGCATTAAGCACAATTACGATCCAACCAGCCTCGAAGATTTATATCTGCCCTACAAACGCAAACGCAAGACCCGCGCCGACAAAGCACGTGAAAAAGGCTTGGAGCCACTCGCACAAAAAGTATTCTCTCAATCCTCCGGTACAGATCCATTTCTCGAGGCAGGTTCGTTCGTAAACGAGGACGTATCCGATGCAGAAGCAGCCTTACAAGGTGCAAGGGATATTATAGCAGAATGGATCAATGAAGATGAACAGAACCGAAATACAGTGCGCCGACAATTCAGGAGAGGAGCAACCATCCGGTCGAAAGTAGCACGGGGAAAACAAGAAGAAGGTGCTAAATATCGTGACTATTTCGACTTTGAAGAACCTCTGAAAAACTGCCCTTCTCATCGCCTTTTGGCCATTCGACGGGGAGAAGAAGAAGGGATTCTGAGGGTTGTTATCCAACCTGAAGAGGAAGAAACCATATATCAGGTTGAAAAGAACGTGATTACCAGCCACCACCCAGCTAGTAAGCAGGTAAGAATAGCTCTAGAGGATGCCTACAAGCGACTTTTATCCCCTTCGATCGAAACGGAGTTTCGGGGTTCTTCCAAAGCTCGTGCTGATGAAGAAGCGATAAGTGTATTTGCCGAAAACTTAAGACAGCTCTTATTAGCACCTCCATTAGGCCAAAAAAGGACCCTAGGTATTGACCCCGGTTTCCGTACGGGTTGCAAAGTTGTGGTACTCGATGCCAGTGGTCAATTACTCGATCATACTACCATCTTCCCCCATCCACCCCAAAAAGAAGAACGAAACGCTAAAAAGACCATCGAACACTTGATGGCACAGTACCAGTTAGAAGCT
>JABSSK010000057.1 GCA_013214265.1 Saprospiraceae bacterium
GCCCGTGATGACCGCCCAGTTGTTCCATACAAAAATCAGAAATCGATATCGACCGATCGCTTGTTTCAGGTAGATACCACTTTTTTTTTTTTTCTAATTCAAGAGCTGACACGTATGATTTCCAAACTGGCGTATGACTTACGCCAAAAACAAAAGCTTACCTCCTGCATCACTCTTAAAATACGATATACCGACTTCCATACCTATACCAAACAACTACGTATCCCTTATACCGCAAGTGACCGGATACTAATCGGGCATGCCCACGAATTACTTGAGCGATTATTCCAGCGGCGACAACTGGTACGTCTACTTGGCATACGATTCAATGGGCTGGTGAGTGGCCGACCCCAGCTCGACCTCTTCGATGATACGGATAAAGATACCCGTCTACTTAATGCAATGGACCAAATACGAAAGCGCTTCGGAAAGGCAGTGATCAGCTACGGGTAATCCAAAAGATACAGCGGTTCACCTTACTTACTGATTGCTTCCATCTATTATATGTTTCTCAATTGCCATACATATTTCAGCCTTCGCTACGGAACAATATCACCAGAGCAACTCGTGGATCGAGCCGCTAAGTGGGGCATAAAAGCTTTGGCGCTCACCGACATCAATCGGACCAGTTGTACTTATGAATTTATTACTCGTTGCCAGAATGCCGGAATCAAACCCATAGTAGGTATAGACTTTCGAGATGATAACCATCAGTCATTATATATTGGGCTAGCACGCAATGCAGAAGGGTTTCGAGAACTCAATGCACTCTTGTCGGCCTACAGCTTAGCAGGTAAGCCCCTCCCCCCAAGACCTACTAATTTACCCAACTGCTGGATTATTTATCCACGGCTTGACCAACCAGGAGTGGGCATAACCGAGTATCGTGACAACGAGCTACTAGGTATCAGGGCTATACACGTATCCAAGCTTTTTCGGCATGCATTATTACAACATCAGACCAAGCTGGTTATTCTACATCCTATTGTGTTCTTTGACGACGAGGGATACCGCTTGCATACGTATTTGCGTGCCATTGACCGCAATACTGTCCTGAGTAAACTGAAGCGCTCTGATATAGCAAAAAAAGGAGACCGGATGGTACCGCCAGATACAATAGAACGATATTTTGCAGCTTACCCAACGATCATTAATAATACCCAGCGCATACTGGATGATTGCTCAATCGATATCCAAAGTGGATTACATCATAATCGACAAGCGTTCACCGGCAGTAAAAGTGGTGATTTTATACTCCTAGAGAAACTCGCCCGCAAGGGATGTGCAGAACGCTATGGCCTTGTTCACCCCAAAGCACAACAACGTTTAGAAAAAGAGTTACGGGTAATTCGAAATCAGGATTTTTGTGCCTATTTCCTCATCACTTGGGACATTGTTCGTTATGCGGAATCTATGGGTTATCATCACGTAGGGCGAGGGAGTGGTGCTAATTCTATGGTCGCCTATTGCATTCGTCTGACAAATGTTGATCCCTTAGAACTGGATCTATACTTTGAGCGCTTTATTAATCCATACCGAGCTTCTCCTCCCGATTTTGATATCGATTTCTCCTGGGACGAGCGCGATGATGTACTTGATTATATTTTCAAACGCTATGGGCGCGAGCATACTGCCTTACTAGCAACATATAGTACCTTTAAAACGCGTGCCATTATTCGGGAACTAGGTAAAGTTGTTGGTCTACCCAAGGCTGAAATGGATCAGCTGGTGGCTGACCCAAATGCCGTCGATAGCCACCATGAGCTGGC
This sequence comes from Saprospiraceae bacterium, assembly GCA_013214265.1. Lineage (GTDB taxonomy): Bacteria > Bacteroidota > Bacteroidia > Chitinophagales > Saprospiraceae > DT-110. The sequence continues at coordinate 1,770 of JABSSK010000057.1, forward strand.
TAAAGACATATTTCATTATGGTGCCTTATTAGAAGGCTTCCCAAATCACTTATCCATCCATGCCGGAGGAATACTTATTAGTGAGCAGCCCATTCATTATCATACAGCCCTCGAAATGATGCCTAAAGGGTTTCCTATTACCCATTTTGACATGTACCACGCTGAAGAGATTGGGTTCCACAAATACGACATCCTCAGCCAGCGTGGGCTGGGTCATATCAAAGAATCTGTATCACTCATTAGGCATAATCAAGGGCGTTCCGTCGATATTCATGATGTCGATTCTATAAAACAAGACCAGCGTGTAAAGCAACAACTCAAATCCGGCAAAGCTATTGGCTGTTTTTACATTGAATCACCTGCAATGCGGGGATTGTTGAGTAAGCTACAATGCGATAATTATGTACATCTAGTAGCAGCCAGTTCTATCATACGCCCAGGTGTAGCGAAATCAGGCATGATGAAGGAGTACATCAAGCGCTTTCATGCCCCTAATAGTTTTGAGTATATCCACGACGTATTTCGGGAGCATCTAGGCGAAACATTTGGCGTGATGGTTTATCAGGAAGATGTGATGAAAATTGTCCATCACTTTGCGGGCCTTGATTTGGATGAAAGTGATGTACTTCGACGCATCATGAGTGGTAAAAAACACCGTAAGGACACCTTCGAACATCTGCGTCGAAAATATTTTGAGAATTGTCGGATTAGGGGGTATTCTGATCAGTTGGCTCAGGAAGTATGGCGACAAGTGGAGAGCTTCTCGGGTTATTCGTTTTGCAAAGCACATTCGGCTAGCTTTGCCGTTGAGAGCTTTCAGAGTCTTTATCTAAAGGCCTATTTCCCACTGGAGTTTATAACTGCTGTGATCAACAATGACGGAGGGTTCTATAAGAAGGAGTTTTATGTACATGAAGCTCGAATGCAGGGAGCCATCGTACATGCGCCCTGTATCAATAACAGTTTACCATTAGCCACCATAAAAGGTACCGACCTATATCTGGGGTTTTCTACACTCCATCAGTTGCAATCCCGGGTTGCGAACCATATTGTACAGGCCCGAGCCCTCGGAGGGTCTTTTCGGAATATGGAAGACTTTATCCAGCGGGTCGATATACGATCGGAACAATTGGACATATTGATCCGGATTGGTGCTTTTGCTTTCACAGGTAAGAGTAAATACGAACTCATGTGGGAAAAGAATGCACTATTCAAACCATCCGGACCACACGAACGCTCACTGTATTTATTTGATAATCAAGACATCCCAGATGACCTTAACCTACCCGTATTAGAAGAAGGCCCATTTGATCAGGCCTTTGATGAGATCGAATTACTAGGTTTTCCTTTGTGTTCACCTTTTGCGTTATTACATGATCCGGATGGTACGATTGCGCATGATTGTATTCTTGCTGATCGTCTTTCAGGAAGGAGTGGTCAGCGTGTTCGGCTCATAGGCTATTATGTATGCCAAAAATCTGTACGTACTAACAGAGGAGACCGTATGGCCTTTGGTACTTGGCTCGATCAAGCTGGTGATTATTTTGATACCGTACATTTCCCAGATACGATAAGCCGTTTCCCATTTTGTGGCTCCGGTTTATATAAAATAGACGGCCGTGTAACTCAGGAATTTGGTTTCCACAGCCTAGAAGTAATTGCTATGAAACGCCTCCCCTTCGTGCAAGATCAGCGCATGATATGATAACATAGGCATACCTGATAGTATGCAATATATCTGGATGTAATACCTTCGTAATTCAAAGACCTGGCTTATTTTGAACCTTCGGTTTGTTGTTGATCATTAATCATCCGTTTCAGTTTATCCTCGAGCACAAAAAGAGGAACAGAACCTGTTTCGAGAATGCGCTGGTGGAATGCACGGAGATCAAATTTATCACCTAGTGTTTCTTCGGCTTCTTGGCGTAGGCGCCGAATGGTTAACTCCCCAATTTTGTAGGATACTGCCTGTCCGGGCCATCCAATATACCGATCAATTTCGGTATTACATTCGTGCATTGACAGCGCGGTATTGGACGAAAGGAAGTCGAGGGCTTCTTGGCGTGTCCAACCTTTATAGTGCATACCTACATCAACCACCAATCGGCAAGCACGCCACATTTCATAAGTCATCCGACCGAAGTGCTCATAGGGGGTTTCATAGATTCCCATCTCAACGCCAAGAAACTCCGTATACAGGGCCCATCCTTCCCCAAAAGCACTGATGTAGTAGGACCGGCGAAATTCGGGTCCACTTTCTTGCTCCTCCGCCAGTGCCATTTGTAAATGATGCCCAGGTACTGCTTCGTGTAATGTAAGTGCTGGCAGTACATACAGCGGGCGGCTACCAAGTTTGTACGTATTCACCCAATACTGTCCTGCACGATGCCTACGGATAGAACCCGGAGAGTAGCGCCCTCCGGTATAGTTTGGCGCGATAGCTGCAGGCACAGGCTCATCACCATACGTCAGTCGTGGGAGTTTTTCAAAATACAAAGGCATCTTACCATCAATTTTCTTGGCAAAGTAAGATGCTTCCTTGAGTAGGTCCCGTGGTGTTTTTGCGTAGAACTGTGGGTCTGTACGCAGAAATGTCAGAAAATCAGCAAACGACCCTTCAAAATCGACATCGCGAATAATTTGTTCCATTTCCGAGCGGATACGTGCAACTTCCTTTTGCCCGGTTTGGAACACCTCTTCCGGCGTCATATTAAGGGTTGTAAAATGGCGAATACGTTGTTCGTAGTACGCTTTACCATTGGGAATTTCTGAAATACCAACCGTTGTTCTCGACTTAGGGAGGTAAGTTTCCTGCATAAAAGAGTGCAGCTTTGCATAAGCAGGAAGAACCTGCTGTCGGATCAGATCTTCCCCTTGGCTACGTATGGCTTTCCAGTCTGATGCCGAGATAGATGCTGGGCGTTCTTTGACATACGGTCCAAACAACGGGTTTATTACTGGATCAGAAGAACGGTAAGGCGCTATGAGTACTTCGTAGTTTTTGGCAATAACACGAGGAGCAATAATGCCTTCTTTAATACCTTGCTCTAACAACTGAATATTATCATTTAGAAAAGCCGGAAATGCACGCAGACTTTTGTGATAACGATCAAAATCATCCGAATTACGAAAGCTTCCTCGGGCACGCAATCGGTTATAGAACCCGCCTTCGGCGTTAAAAGGGATCAGGTAAGACTTGAAAGTAACGGCTGCAATTTCATCGCTTAAAATAAAGGCAAAAATATCATAGTTAACTTGATCTGCTTCCGACAAAGCATCCCGATCAATAGCTTGTAATTGTTGCAACAATTGTTGCCGATCAGCAGCTTGCTGTATAAAATCACCCTCGGTCGAAGCGGGGAATGGCGTATCTCCACGCTCTTGTTTTTGCAACTCAGCCTTTGCTTCAAAGAGACTGTAAAGCTGATTTTTTGCAGAATCCTGAGCAAGAACACCGTTACTTAGAAAAAAGGCTAGAATAGTAGTCCAAATGAGTCGCATGCTAATGAGTCGTTTTTTTGACTGAGCTCCTCACTTAAGTGAGGAGCTCAGGACAGAAAAAGGCTTACTTACCAATATAGCAAAAATCATAGGGAGTTTACCGGCTAGGCCCTCAAGATACCATCCATTGGGAGCCGGAATGGTAGACTCAAAACAATTCCATGGTGAATAATCGTATTCCTGAAAATCGTCAACCTGCAGTCCTGCTTGTATTAATGCCTGAAAAACATCACCTAGTGAGTGATTCCAGTAGTATGAGGTTATGTTCTTCTGCTTGGCATTTTCAGTGTACGATGTATCGGTATGCTCGATCATGGGTTCAACATTAAAATACGAGTACTCTATTTGGGTGAATTGATCGTTAAACATCCATACGGCTGGATGAAACTCAACAAACAAAAACTGCCCTCCCGGCTTGAGTCGCTTTGCAATTTGCTGGCCCCAAACCTGCAGTGAAGGAAGCCATCCGATGCAACCATAGGAAGCAAAGACCCAGTCAAATGTTTCCGTGATGTGCTGATCCATTTGCTGTACATCACTTTGAATGAACTGCGCATTCAGCCCAAGCCTGTCATTGAGCTTTCTAGCTTCTGCAATAGCCCGATCTGATAAATCCACTCCAGTTACCTGCGCTCCCATTCGCGCAAGAGAAAGAGAATCTTGTCCGAAATGACATTGTGCATGTAAGATCGATTTCCCTGATACATCACCTAAGTATTCCAATTCTATTGGTTTCAGGCTAGATCTACCCGCTTCGAAACTACTCAGGTCATAAAAATCCGAGCCCAAATGAGTTTCTGTTCGGCTATTCCACAAATTTTGATTGGCGTGTAAATAATTCATGTGCGTGTGTTTCGGTTAATCAGAAATGATAATGTTACAGGTATCCCAAAAGGTTCCCTTCCATTATAAATCTGTTAACGATTGTGTCAGGTCATGTTTAAGATCAGCCACTGACTCGAGACCAATTGATAACCTGATCAGACCGGCTGGAATGCCAGACGCACGAAAAGCCAACTCTCCCATCTCACGGAGATAAGAGATGAGCGGAGCGTAAACCAAACTTTCATGTCCACCCCAACTCACACCCAGTTTGAAGAGTTTAAGGCTATCCACAAAAGTCTTCACCTGTTGGATGTCCTGAGTAGCCAATTCGACACTCATCAGCCCGGAAAATTGCCGCATCTGGCGCATAGCTAATTCTTTTTGCGGGAAGGAGTCTAGTCCTGGATAATAGACTTTTTTCACTCCAGCATGAGACTCAAGAAAAGAAGCTATTTCTTTAGCATTTGCAGCATGCATTTGCATACGAGCAGGAAAAGAACGCAAGCTTCGCAGAAGTAACCATGCTTCAAAGGGTGCCATTTTAGCACCTAACCATGCTTGTTCTTTTAAGCTAATTGCTTCAATATCTTCTTTGGCACCCATAACTACACCACATACCAGATCACTATGACCACCCAAATACTTCGAGGCAGAATGAACTTCAAGGTCAATCCCTAGTGATAAAGGCTGCTGACCTAAAGGTGTGGCTAACGTATTGTCGATAACTGTTTTTATACCTTGTGACCTTGCTAATGCGGCAACTTCGGTCAGATCTTGTAATTCAAACGTTATCGATGCTGGACTCTCCAGGTAGATTAACTGCGTATTAGATTGAATGACATCCCGAAATTCCTGAATATCTGTACCCGAAACAAAAGTAGTTGTAATCCCAAACTTAGTATAGAGATACTGGCGCATAAAATTTTGAGCTGGGCCATAAATATTCCTGATTGTAATAATATGCCCTCCCGCACTTACGCAATGCAGAATGGCAGATGTTATAGCAGCCATTCCTGAAGCAAATAATCGGGCCTTCTCAGCGCCTGCCAGACGTGCTAGTTTCTCCTCCGTTATTCCTACTGTTGGGTTATTTCCCCGAGTATAAATAGCTGCACGTGCCGGCTGACTGAAAGCCTCGTCAATCGCATCCCAGTCTGGAAAAGTAAATAGTGAATTTTGAAAAATTGGAGGAACCACTGCCCCCTGATTTTTAGCGTAAGCTTCATCATCATGACAAAGCAGCGTAGCGAGATCAAAGTTGTCAGAGCTCTTCATGAGTATACCATTTCTATGAAGTCCATAAGATCAGGTTTCTTTTTTTGCTTCCGCAAAAAAACAAGCTATGCCTGTAAAGGCATAAAAATAGGCAATGATGATATTGGCCATACTAAGGAACTGCCATGGGGCATATTCTAAGGTCGATACCCCCAGCGCAGTAGCCATAAAAATACCAGAAGGCGTCCAGGGTGCCAAGTTTTCCATCATCGTTCCGGCATCCTCAATAGATCTACTCAAAACATCCCGACGGATCTTGAGCCTAGAATAGATAGGTTTGAATGTCGTACCTATGATAAAACTGGTTGCATACTGATTCGAACTAAATAAGTTAGTAATCAGGGTAGTTGTAAGGGTCATCGCTACGGCATGGGTTCGCTTTTTTATCATAGCAAGGATAGGGCGCATAACCCGATTAATAGCATCTACATACTGCAGTAGTCCTAGATATGCAAATATGAGCAGACATATAATTACAGCCTCTTTCATACTGTACAACCCCCCACGATTCAAAATAGGGGTGATGGATGAGTCTGGCAGACTGTTTTCCAGCATATTAACCGAAAACCCGGTACTTAGACTTGCCACAATATCCGACAACTTAATATCCTGAAAAACAGCTCCTAGTAATACCGCCATGAAGGATGATAGTAATAACGTCAGAACGATAGGCTTGCGCGTAGCTGCACCGATAATAACGATGCCTAAGGGTAATAATAGCCACCAGGAAAAATGGAACATGCCTGCTATTGATTCTGAAGCATTTTGCATTTGTTCAGTTCTTGTTCCAGCCACATCTGATAACTGATCAACCGACAACAGTCCATATGCAACGGCAGCAATGGCTGCCGCTGGAAGTGTCGTGTATAGCATCGACCGGATGTGATCAAATAAATCCACACCTGTAGCTAAAGCCGCTATATTCGTTGTATCTGACAACGGTGATAATTTATCCCCAAAGAAGGCTCCGCCCACGATAGCGCCCGCAGTAATACCCAAGTGAGCTCCATACACCTGTGCCATTCCAATCACTACAATACCGATTGTACCTGCCGACCCCCATGATGTTCCAGTAAGTAAAGAAAACAAAATGCAGATACCAAAGGCAAATACATACAAGAACTTGGGTGAAACCAGCTGCAGACCATAGTAAATGAGCATAGGTATCGTACCACTTACCATCCATGCCCCAATTAAAACGCCAATACAGGACAAGATCAACATGGCAGGTACAGCTTCTTTAACCTTTTCGTTAACGCTCGCTTGAACAGATTCCCATGAGTGGCCTCTAAAAAGTAAGTAAATAGAAGCCATACAAAAAGCTGCAAAGACTAAAATTTCAATTGCCAGAGCCTCCTGACCTGTCTTTTTAGGAAAAATAAACAACCCCACAATCAGGGTTAATAGGAATACCAGAATCATCCCTAACGCACCTCGTTGAGAAATATCTGTTCCTATTTTTGTATTTGGCTTTTCTTTGGCCATTACACCTACAATCTGATTGATTATTCTGGAAAATGAGGAATTTTATAATAAAGGAAAATTAATACATCAAATTCCCCTCATTTATTTGCCTAAACTCAAGGTAAAAATACTACAAAAACTGCCATACACTCCGTACGAGTGATGTTGTGCGCATAAAAAGAGCGTATATTTGTCATAATGCAGTTTGTTATTAACTTTTTATTTGGCGTTCTGATAACGGTTCTGGGTATAACCATTCCCGGGCTCATCAATATGTCTGCAGTTCAAATTACCCTCAGCCGTAACTTGAAAGCGGGAATTCTCTTTAGCATCGGATCCGCTATTGTGATTTTTGCACAAGCAGTCATTGGTGTTGGCTTTGCAGGTTATCTTGCTGAGCATCGTGAGATTCTCTCCATGATTAAGAAATTAGCCATTCTAATCTTCATCATTTTAAGTATTGTTTTCTTTTACAAGGGTTTGCGACCTAAACTACAGGAGCACAGTAAAGGGCAGGGGCATCCCATTCTCATAGGTATGGCTATTGCTGGGATGAACGTCCTCAATATCCCATTTTTTTTTACTATCAGTACGGTAGGGCAAGCACACGGATGGATCGATTTACAGCAGAGTTCTGGTTTCTTTATGATGCTGGGTTTGTCCCTAGGTGGGTTTTTCATGCTTTGCTTGTACGCTTATTTTGCCCGCTACATCAATACCCATGCTCAGTTTTTTGCCCGCAACCTCAATTACTTCCTAAGTGGCTTATTCCTTTTTCTGGCTGTTGTGCAGTGGGTACAGCTCTATTATCCATAATTTATACCCTAGATTCTGGATTGTGCAAGCTAATTGACCAAAATTATCGCTGCTCAAATTGAGTGTAATGCGTGTTTTCAGTAGTTTGCATAAAGAAATAATTAAACTATTTGAATCATGAAAAGTCTTTGGCTGCTTTTAGTCTTTATTCTTTCAGCTTCGTCGGTACACGCCCAACTTGATAAGAAGCAAGTCTTCCTGCAATCAAGAATGCGGTCTATTGCTTCTACCAACGGAGATTCGAATGGTGGTGTATTTGCTTTCAGTGAAGTAGTTCGTCGTAAAGGACATCGTTTTTTATTTGATGATTTTGTGAAAGGCCGTGTCCTATTTGTTGGTTATGAATACTTAAGTGAAGAAGTGGATATGGTTATTGACGGTGAATTTGAACGTCTTTACCTACTGTTTGAAGATGAAACTGAAGGCTTACTGCCACTTTCTCAGATCCAACGCGTGGAGATATATCACGAAGAAGGCGATACCCTACATTTTATTGTTCAGAACCTAGCTAAGATATCTCAGGAAGGGGAAAAAGGTCTTCGATTTTATCAGCGCATCTACGAAAGTGATCGCTTCGTTGTACTACACCATGAGCGTAAATTCTTACGCAAAGAAGAATACATGGAAAATGTGGGCATCGTAAGGCGTCCTGATGAATATAAATCGTTGCATTCCTACTACCTTATTCATGAGGGGGAATTGCATAAGATTCGTAAATCAAGGAGTAAAATCGAAGCAGCGCTTCCAAAATATAAGCGTACTATCCGGTTGGTTGAAAAAGAAACCAAAAACAAACTAAAAAACGAAACAGATTTAAATCAGTTTTTCACAGATCTGGACGCCCGAATCCGATAATCTTTTTCTTCCATATATTGAAAAAACGAAAGGGGTGAACGATGAACCGTCGGTCGCCCCCTTTGTTTTTTAATCATGAAAAAAAATAAAATAAAGCCTTTAGCTGGCCAAGAAAGTGTCTGGGACTACCCTCGCCCACCCCGCTTGGAACCTTTTTCCAAAAACATTCGAATTATACACGCAGGTATTACATTGGTTAATACCAATCAAGCATATCGTGTTTTGGAAACCAGTCATCCACCCGTTTACTACATCCCACCTTCCGATATTGATATGGAACAGTTGGTACAGCAGGATGGTCGTCAGTCCTTCTGTGAGTTTAAAGGCAGAGCTCAATATTGGAATATTATCACCCCAAAACATAGCTCTCCAATGGCAGCCTGGTCGTATCCGAATCCGAACAAAGCCTTTCTCCCTATTGCTGGTTACCTTGCTTTTTACCCCTCACGGGTTGAGGCCTGCTACGTACATGACGAGATGGTTCAGGCACAAGAAGGTGATTTTTATGGAGGCTGGATAACCTCAAATATTGTTGGCCCTTTCAAAGGTGGTCCTGGAACCTGGGGGTGGTAAAATGTAAAGCACAGCCCTATACATTCGTACTACCCGTACGGATACATCAGAAATAAAAAGGCTACCGATGCTAACGACATCCAACATATTTGGTATACTGCCAAAAAGTATTCCGTCCACAATCATTAAGATCATGTAACCTATACCTGAAAGACCATGAAAACGAATGTCCTACTCTTTTTTTTGCTTTTTCTGTCCTTCCGTACCACTGCACAGCATGTTGAATTGATCAACCTACCCACTAATGACCGTATCTTACACGGTCAGATTGATGATCAGTACGATATTACCTTATACCTACGGGTGGAGCGCCACTCAGAGCAACACGGAGCGATGAAAGCACTAAGTGGTTGGTATCAATACGATCGGATTGGAAAGCCTATTCCGCTAGCAGGAACCATTGCCCAAAACCTTAATCTTTTTACTTCGGATAATGCAGATTTCCTCAATGACCTGCAAAACTTCACCTATCAGGAAAATGGAGAAGAGGTAACTTTAGATGATAACATTTTCGAAATGGAAGAAAAGATGAATGCGATAACTGGTTTTGCTGAACGTTTCAAACTGGGGTATGACGATAATCAGATTAAAGGCATTTGGACAAATGGGAAGAAAGAGTTACCCGTTACAATCTGGTCCAACGTTTTCAATCTCGACGAGGAAAAACAGTTCCTCAAACTACCTAATGGTTCATATTTTAATCTTGACAATGCCGAGCAAGGCCTGATTTTTTATGAGTTACAAGCCACTGCGAATCGTGGAAGAAACGTACTACTAAGCTTTTCTTACCCTGCTAACCTCAATTATGGCGGGCGATGTGGTGGTGCTATTAATTCGGGTATGACCGCATTAATATTCGATGAAAACTATCGTCTGGCCAATATTAAGCATATTTATTTTGAATCGTGTTATCAAGAAATGTATATCGACGATGAGATTGAAATTTCTGATTCTATAACCGACTTCAGAGTTCATGATTATAATGGTGACGTAAAAAAAACATACCGGGTGGACTATAACCGAGCCACCCTTAAGGAAACGGAATAACTTATAAAAAGCAGATAAATCAAACTGTGCACTGTTTTAGGATACCCTTTAGGCAGTAAGGGTAGAACACTTATTTCCCGATACAAAAATTCGAGAAAATATTACCTAACAAATCATCCGTGCTTATTTCCCCCGTTATCTCTCCCAGATGATGCAATGCTTGTCGGATATCCATAGCGATAAAATCAGAAGTAACGCTATTAGCCATCCCCTTGAGTACATCTGCCAGCGACTGATCTGCTTTTTGTAGTGCCTGATAATGCCTTGCGTTGGTAACAATTGTTTCGTCCAGACTTACTTTATCATTGATAACGGCCTCATGAAGCTTCTCTTTGAGGTGAGGTATATTCATTTTATTGATGGCTGATACGGGTACCCAATTTGATAATTGAACTGGTTCCTTCTGCTTAGTGGACGGATCGGCAGCTGGTTGTAATGCCCTTTCTTTTTCCTCGGAGGGAAAAAAATGCTCATACTTGGTATACGGATTAAGATCCATTTTATTCGCGACAACTAAAATATGCATCCCTGGTTGATACAAACGTTCCAGATCAGCCTGCACCTCCTCAGGTTGTGTTTGAATAACATCAAATACATACATCAGAATACTAGACTGACGCACCTTTTCTAAGGTACGTTCCACCCCAATGGCTTCAATAGCGTCTTCCGCTTCCCGAATTCCAGCAGTATCTACAATTCGGAACTGTATACCCTGAATATTAATTACCTCTTCAATAACATCGCGGGTTGTTCCGGCGATAGCACTTACGATAGCACGTTCTTCATTCAGCAAGCCATTTAGGAGGGTTGATTTACCTGCATTCGGACGACCCGCAATAACAGTAGTCACACCATGCTTAATGGCGTTCCCCAGTTTGAAAGAGTCCAGTAAAGCCTGCATCAACTTACGCAACTTACCTACTAGATCCTTCAGGTCATCACGATTAGCAAATTCAACATCCTCTTCTCCAAAATCGAGTTCCAACTCAATTAAACTGGCAAAATCGATCAGTTTTTGCCGTAAGGCTTGAATTTCACCACTAAATCCACCCCTCATCTGCTGCATAGCCAATTGATGGGCTGAAGCTGATGAAGAAGCAATCAAATCAGCAACCGCTTCCGCCTGACTTAAATCCATCCGTCCATTCAGGAATGCACGCAGTGTGAATTCACCAGGCTCAGCCAATCGGGCCCCATGATCTATCAATAAACGGATGACTTCTTGTAAAATATAGTTGGATCCGTGACAGCTAATCTCTACTACATCCTCCCCAGTATACGATCGCGGACCCTTAAATAATGAAATAACCACCTCATCCAAAATATGGCCATCCGGCTGACGAATGGTACCTACGTGTAAGGTATGGCTATTCTGCTTCGACAGCTCCTTACTCGGAAAGACACCATCGGCAATGGGAATAGCCTCGAGACCTGACAGCCGAATAACACCAATAGCACCAACTCCAGTGGGCGTAGCAAGGGCAACAATTGTATCAGAGAGGTTCGTCTGCGTCATAATCGTATACATTATTTCTACGGCTAAAGTAACAACCTAAAGCCGGTTTTGGGTTTTAACCCCGCTAAAGATTAAAAGGAGTCATGTATGATATCCATGATGGCCAGCTAGCAATGCTATAGAAAAAGGCAATGGATCAGCCAACGATGGCTTTCCAGTTTGTTGTAAATGAAACAGCTACACTCAGGGCTCCTCTAGAAGCGTGGTATGTAAGTACAGAAAGTGAGGGTCACTTCAATTTCCTGAACACAGACCCTCAATGAGACAGTATTTCGACCTAAGTAGACTGGTGTATTGATCGGTATCAGTCAAATGGTATTTTGTCCATTGATAGGTATTCAAATACGCTCTAGTAACAGGTTCACTATTTTATTCGTACTTTCCAAAACAGAACAAAACGAGTGCTACACGTTAGCCTGCAATGAACAAAACGAATGTGCGATGAACTGGATGTCTCTACCGGTCTTCATAGCTTGTCTATTTAGTGCCCAAATTATTTATTCCCAAGACCTTTCGGGCCTGGACATTCAACGTACCAACCAACCTATTCTGATCGATGGTAAACTGGATGATCCAGCTTGGCAGCACGCAGAAAAAGCCACCAACTTTAATCAGTTTTTCCCTTTTGATACCTCCCTAGCTGAGAGTCAAACGGAAGTGATGATGGCATATGATGATCAATTTCTATACTTGGGTGCTAAGATGTATAATAAGTCACCCGACCGTACTATGTATGTTACACCTTCCTTACGTCGCGACTACCGGGGTGAAGCTAACGATGGCATCACGCTTATTCTTGACCCTTTTCAGGACAACACCAATGCCTTTCAATTTGGTGTTAACCCATTTGGTGTACAGCGAGAGGGTTTGATTGCTAACGGAGGGTCTGACCCCCGTGACCTTTCCCTGAGCTGGGATAATAAATGGTTTGCTGAAGCTCAGCAATACGGTGACTATTGGATTGCAGAAATGAAAATCCCATTTTAAACGATCCGATTTAAGGAAGGCAGTACGCATTGGAACATTAATTTTTACAGAATTGATAGTTACGATGGTGAACGATCCACCTGGACACCCATCCCCAGAAATTACCGTATTATATCATTGGCTTACACCCGAGAATTAATCTGGGATGAGCCACTTCAAAAACCAGGCGCAAACATTTCCGTTATTCCCTACACATTGGCCCGTACCAGTACCAATAAGCTGGAAGGCACCTCCAATTCAGGGTTCGATCTGGGTGGTGATGCTAAGGTAGCGGTGGGGCCAGCACTCAACCTCGACCTAACCTTCAACCCTGATTTTTCTCAAGTGGAAGTGGATCAGCAGGTCACCAACCTCGACCGTTTTGAGATTTTTTTCCCGGAACGACGGCAGTTCTTTTTGGAGAATGCTGACCTCTTCGCTGACTTCGGCGTTGATCGCATGCGTCCTTTTTTCTCTAGGCGTATTGGTATTGCTCGTGATGAGGAGACAGGTCAGAATGTCCAAAACCCAATTTATGGAGGTGCTCGTCTTAGCGGTCGCCTAAATAACAACTGGCGGGTAGGGCTGCTGACTATGCAGTCCGCACGGGATTTAGATATCAATAACCCTTCTGTAAACTATACGGTGGCAGCAGCGCAGCGCAAAGTATTTAGCCGATCTAATGTAGGTTTGATTATGGTAAATAAACAGCCATTTACAGACAATCAGATTTCGGACTCTACCGGAACCGCTTTCGACTTTAACCGAGTAGTTGGTCTTGATTATAATTTAGCGTCCAAGGACGATACCTGGACTGGAAAGGTATTCTATCATCAATCCTTTGAACGGGACAACCCCGAGAAATCTTATGCCACCTCAGCTCGACTCAACTACAATACCCTACGGTGGCGCGGTCGGTTTTCTGCCCAATCGATAGGAGAAAACTATAATCCGGAAACAGGTTTTGCGCGTCGCAGAGGCTATAATCGTGTTGCCGCTACCATTGAGCACCGTTGGTACCCTAAATCAGGGTTTATCAACAATCATGGTCCTGGCTTTGATTTTGATGTTTTAGGTAACGCTGAGTTGGGCGTTACCGACTATGACATCAATCTGCTATATGCGATCAATTTTCGTAATACTTCCCGCTTAAGTTTACGGTTCAGGCGCGAATATGTGTATCTATTCAGCTCATTTGATCCCACCAACACGGATGGAATTGAACTGGCCGAAGGCACTGATTATATTTATAATCTCATTATTGCCCGATTTACTTCTGACTTTCGTAAAAAGCTTTCCGTAAAATTGAGTACGCGCAGTGGTGGTTATTTCAATGGTTCTCGACTCAATCTGGATGGAAGCCTCATTTATCGCATCCAACCTTATGGGTCCATCTCTCTTGATTTTAGCCTAAACCGAATTCGATTACCCGAACCTTACAATGATGGTGATTTAGTACTGATAGGCCCACGATTCGACTTCACATTTACCAAGCGTTTGTTCTGGACTACTTTTGTGCAATACAATAACCAGATCGACAATGTAAATATCAACTCACGGCTTCAGTGGCGCTTCCGACCAGTTTCGGATTTATTTGTGGTGTATACAGATAATTACTTTCCCGACACCTTCAATTCAAAAGGTCGGGCACTTGTAGTTAAATGTACATACTGGCTCAACCTGTAGTAACCAAGAGTGGGAACCCGATGTAAACATCGGGTTCCCACTCTTCCACTTGAAAGGATCCTATTTAGTTACCACCCATCTGCAGCATTTCTGAGAAAGGCTTTACTTTAAAGCCTGAAGGCTTCTTAAATAGGTCCGCATTAGGTTTTTCCTTATTTATTTCACTAACCTGCAGAACCATTTTCATTTCTGTTGGGGGTAAATCCACTTCTACTTTCATAGGAAAGCCAGGAATATCAAAATTAGCTAATACCCCTTGATTCAAACCAGAGGTACCTATACCTGACATTTCAGGAACTTTCAGCTGGTTAGTAACCCAAACCTTTTGGGTGATATTTTGGCCCTCCTGATTCATCTGAACTTCATATAACTGGCAGGAATACCCCATAATCGTTTTCATTTCACCCTCCACTTTCGTTGCCTCACTCGCTTGGGCTTTTTGCTCTTCCATGGCATTTTTACGGTCTTGCTCCGTCATCTCATAAACCGTCTTGGCATCCTCTTTTACCACATAGCTCTCTCCTTTATTGACAATCACTTTACCCATCAAATTAGCCATAACGCCACCTTCCATGTATGTAAGCATAGCATCATCTCCATATACTACTATCATTTTGCTAGGCATCATTCCCGCCATCATACCCGACTCATCACCCGTAATGGTATAGGTGTATTCCACAGTTCCCTGAATGGCCTTTTGGGCTTGTAAAGCAGTAAAGGCAATCGAAAAAATCAATAATGTATTAAGTACTCTTTTCATAATATAAATTTAGTCCTATTTATTTAGCAATGTCAAAATACAAACAGCTCCGCAAGGACAGAAGTCTGTTCCTTATTATTCTACGAAGAGAATAGTATAAATAGTATATTTCTGAAAAAAATGCCCCGTTTTCATCTGTTTATCCTCTTTTTGATCCTAATGAGTGGCTGTCAGACTAACAAACAGCTTTGGGCGGAAGGCACCATTGATCAAAAACGGTTTTTCCAGGAAATTCCATTCACGACCATTCAGGGCCTCCTTTTCGTTGACGTCATCATTAAAGAAAAACCCTATCGATTCATTCTAGACACAGGGGCTCCAACGGTAATCACTAAAGAGTTGGCCACCAAGCTGAAACTACAACAAACACCATTTGGCCCTGTAGGTGATACTCAGGGGAAAAAGCAAAACTTATCTTCCGTATCTTTACCACCGGTACAAATAGGCCAATTAACATTTAGTGCAGCCCATGCTATGGTTGCCGATATCCGAGCCATTCCTATTTTTGATTGTTGGCAAGTCGATGGACTACTTGGAGCAAATTTGATGGCAAAGACCTGTATACAAATCGATTACGCTGCCCGTACCGTTAGAATGGCCCATCACTGCTCTTCCTTTCCGTTGAAGCGCCCAATTAGAATACCATTCTCCATCCGGAATACCTACACACCTGTCATACAATCTTTAGATATTGGTGGACGTATTATCACCGATATCACCCTTGACTATGGCTCCAGTAATGGAATCACCTTACCTAAAAAACTATTTACAGTCGAAGAACTTACCGAAGCACCCGTATACACGCAAGGAATCTCAGGAACAGGATTGTATGGTAACAGCAAGGGTAGGGTATATTATACTCCAGGAAAAGTACCACAGCTGGGTAAAGATAATTTACCCTTGCGTCTTCGGGAACAAAAAAACCGACTGTTAGG
>JABSSK010000570.1 GCA_013214265.1 Saprospiraceae bacterium
TCTTGAACATCTTCAAATGAACCATCCGAATATCTTAGGGCCACGCCACTGACGAAGGATCCAATTTCATTCGCTCGTCCTTCCAAGGTTGCTTTATCTGCAGCATCCAGAAGAACCATATCGCAGTACATAAACTCAGCATCTTCGAACCCTCGTGGATTTTGCGGAAACGAGTCATGTGGAATGTTGAACGACAAGCTATCCCCAATACTCATCACCATTAAAGCTTCTTCGAATTGTGAGATAGGGCGCCTCAAATTAGATGTATCTGGTATCTCATTCGCTACCGGAACTGGCATTTTAAAAGTAGAGTTGATAACGCTATCTTGATTCCGTGTTTGGTAGTGAAAATAAGCCGTCATTCCATTTTCCAGAACATCACCTTCTGCATCTACATGCATTGTGTACTCGTATCCGGAAGGAAGTAGATTTTTTTCATTTTCAGACTGACAACCCAGCATAAAAAAGAGGGCGAAAGTCAAAAAGGTTGTGAATCGCATTGATATGATATTTGTGCTATCTAAAAATAAATGTGTACGCAAAACTGATTAACCAGTAAATACGCGAAAACAACCACCGAAATTACACTTTATTTTCCGATGTGTTGCAGTTCGCTTTTTGGATAATTTAACTTTCGGTAATAATGAATGGAAAACAGATCGTCATGTCATTTTAATCTGCATTGATCAGGGCATCTTTATACTGAGGAAGTAATTCTTTAAATTTCCGTACGGTAGCGCGTAAACCAATAAAACTTGCTCCCCCGGAGGCATTTTTATGTCCACCTCCTTTAAAATGTTTTTGTGCAATTTCCTGAACCGAAAAATCACCTTTAGAACGCAGGCTTAATTTGACGATAGTAGGTTGTTCTGTTATGAAAGCAGCCATTTTGACATTCCGCAAACGCAGCAAGTAATTTACAATTCCTTCTGTGTCCCCTCGCTGAATGTCAAAACGAGCATAGTCATCTTTCGTTAGGGTGATTATACCTGTTTGGTATTCTTCTAATATTTCCATACGATTGGCCAAACAATGTCCCAACAATCGGAGGTGCTTTTCTCGCATACTGTTGAAAATCAAGTCTTGCAATGTGTAATCATCTACCCCCAATTCCAATAATCTGGCTACAATACGATAAACCTTTGCCGAAGTGCTATACTTAAATGAGCCGGTATCTGTAAGGATTCCTGTAAATAAGCACTCCCCTATTTTTCGATCAAGATCTTTTTCCCATCCCATGAGATAGGCAAAATCAAAAACCATTTCACAGGTCGAACTTGCCGTAGTATCCGACATAACAAAATCCACAAAGGGCTCGGGATACAGGTGGTGATCAATCATGGCGCGCTTTACGTTTTTTCGCTCCATAATAGCTTCCCCTGTCCGGTCAATACGGTCTATACTATTAAAATCTAAACAGAAAAAGAAACCCGCTTTCTCGATTACTTTTTTGGCTGTTTCAGGCTCATTATCAAAAATGATAATATCATCCACACCGGGCATCCAATTCAAAAAATCAGGATATTCAGAAGGACAGACAATTTTTACGGAGTGATTATTTTTTTCCAGCAAATGCCTTAGTCCTAAACTAGAACCGATGGCATCTCCATCAGGGTTTCGGTGTGTTGTGATGACAATGTCCGTTGGGAAGGAAAGCGTTTCTTTAAGTTTTTTCAAATTTTCCATGCAGCTCAGTGTTCTGTCAAGTCCGGAATAGTTAGCAAAGGGTTTGGGAGTAGTGTTTGACAACCACAATAGCGTGTAAAATAGGGAAATTAACGCAAATATCATACGTGGGCCGCTAGGGGATTCAGGTGGTTTACTTACATTTGCGCCATAATTATTTATTGCACGCATAATTGTGTGTAAACCACTTAAACGCAGAAAAATGGCTGGTAACAGAACGTTTACTATGATCAAGCCTGATGCCGTTCGCAATGGCAATATTGGTAACATCCTTGCAATGATTAACCAAGCAGGCTTTCGCATCGTAGCGATGAAGTACACGAAATTAAGCCCTGAAAAGGCTGGTGAGTTTTATGCAGTTCATAAAGAAAGACCTTTCTATGGGGAACTGGTCGAATTTATGTCTTCTGGACCTATCGTAGCTGCAGCTTTGGAAAAAGACAACGCAGTTGCTGATTATCGCACGCTGAGTGGTGCTACCAATCCGGCAGAAGCAGAAGAAGGAACCCTTCGTGCACTATACGCAACAAGCATTGGTGAAAATGCTGTGCATGGTGCCGATAGCGATGAAAATGCAGAAAACGAAATTGCTTTCCATTTTTCTCGCTACGAACAATTCTAGGTCGGTACTGTATTCTGAATTCTGGGTGCGAGAGCTACCCCAGAATTCAGAATCAGCAGAATGGTTATGATGCTACACTTTGAAGAAGTTTGTTCTTGTAGGCGCACATCAAACCTAGTCCTTAAGAAAGATCGACCAATGTGATTCCGTCACCACCTT
>JABSSK010000571.1 GCA_013214265.1 Saprospiraceae bacterium
CAAAGCAGGGTTGGAGCAAGGTATTAACCGAGGCCTTGCCTATGCACCTTATGCTGATTTACTCTGGATGGAACCATCCAATCCCGACTTGGGGCAGGCCCGTGAATTTGCACAGGCGATTCACGAGCAATTTCCTGATCAGTTGCTGGCATATAACTGCTCCCCGAGTTTTAACTGGGCAGCTCATCTTACGGAATCCGAGATGCTCACCTTTCGGGAAAATTTGGCTGAATTAGGGTATCGTTTTCAGTTTATTACCCTTGCCGGTTTTCATGCCCTCAATACCTCAATGTTTGAGTTGGCTCGTGCTTATCGCGACCGGGGGATGGCAGGTTATTCTGCCCTTCAGGAACGAGAATTTCAATTGCAAAAAACGGCTGGTTTTGCAGCTGTAAAGCATCAGTCGTTTGTGGGGACTGGGTACTTTGACTACATTCAAAATACAGTTCAAGCAGGTAAATCGTCAACTACAGCTATGGAGGGATCCACAGAAACAGCGCAATTCAATTATTGATTCGAGGGAAAGGTTAGAAGTGGGTTACGGTATTTTACCACCAACTTCTAACCTCTGGCCCTAGCTTTCCAACATTTTCTTACCTTAGGTGCAAATGCATGTACACTTATGATCCGAAAATGTCTAATCCTCCTGTTCGCCGTGACCGGCTGTTTTTTTGCGAAAGCCCAACAAAATCCGATTGCGAACTCCTCCCCATTACGCATCCCTGAAATTATGGAAGGGGATCGTTTTGTCGGTTTTCTCCCGCAACAAATTTCTTGGAGTGAAAATAATGAAACTGTTTATTTCTCCTGGAACCCAGAAATGGATACCATCCGATCAATCTTTAAGGTTAACAGATCAGGTGCTAGCCCCGAGGTAGTAAGTGTGGATGAGTTGAAAAATCGGATTGAAAGGGGAACCTATACCCGTGATTATTCCGCTAAAGTTTTTGTGAAAAATGGTGACTTATTCCTTTGGGAATCACAAACCAACACAGCCGTACAGCTTACAAATACTATAGATGCTGAGCGCAGCCCGCAGTTCGCAAAAAAAGATACCTGGATTGTCTATCGTTCTGGAAATAATCTTTTCGCTTGGGACCGCCAGTCAGGCGCCCTTACCCAATTAACAAATATTCAAACCGGGAACGCACGAAGAGGGACCATATTAAGCGATCAACAGCAATGGCTCGATCAGCAGCAGGATGACCTGTTCGATGTGCTGCAGTGGCAGGAAGCTCAGGCTACAGCAAGACAGAATCAGCGGAATGCGTTGGCACCAGAACGACCAGAACCTTTCTATCTCGGAAGAAAAAGAATTAGTCGAATTGTTGCTGGTCCGGATGCTCGATTTGTGGCTATGGTGCTGATGACTGCTGCCGACAGCAAAGGAACTAAAGTACCCAATTACGTTTCTTCCAACGGCTATATTCAGGACTTGAGGTCCCGCGCTAAAGTAGGTGGTCCTCAAAATACCTATTCGCTTCACCTCTATGATCGACTTCGTGACACGTTTTATCGGGTGTCTCATCATAATCTGCCAGGGATCTATGATAAACCAGCTTATCTGAGAGAATATCATTCCGGGGAGAAGCCTTATGTTGATACATTTGCTTCGCCAAGACCTGTCAATTTTACCCAACCTATTTTTAGCGAAAGCGGACAGGCAGTTCTGGTCGTAAGGTCTCAGGATAATAAAGACCGCTGGATCGTTAGTTTAAACCCTGAAACAGGAACCCTGAAGTCACTGGACCATCAAAGGGATGATGCTTGGGTTGCTGGCCCTGGTATTGGTTGGTCCTTTGCCGGAGGCACATTAGGCTGGATGAACGATGGTAAAACAGTGTATTTCCAGTCGGAAGAAACAGGGTATGCTCACCTGTATCTCATGAATACCGAAACGGGCGAGAAAAAAGCCCTGACTCAGGGCGCATTCGAAATTTTGTCGGCTAGATTGTCGCGCGACGGAAAGACATTCTACGTGCGTTCCAATGCGGAAAGCCCCCACCAGCAGCACTTCTACCACTTGCGGGTGGATGATGCTAAGATGGTTAAAATTACGGACCAGCCAGGGAACTATGAGG
This sequence comes from Saprospiraceae bacterium, assembly GCA_013214265.1. Taxonomy (GTDB): domain Bacteria; phylum Bacteroidota; class Bacteroidia; order Chitinophagales; family Saprospiraceae; genus DT-110. The sequence continues at coordinate 2,082 of JABSSK010000571.1, forward strand.
TAACGATGTCACCTGATGAATCGCATCTGGCCATTCGGTATTCTTATAGCAATAAACCTTGGGAGCTGTTTATAATGAAAAATGAGCCCCAAGCGAAAATGATCCAAGTCACAACGTCCACCACACAAGCATTCCAGGCTTACCCCTGGCGAGACCCCGAAATAATTCGATTCACAGCCAGAGATGGTGCTCAGGTTCCTGCCCGTTTGTATCGCCCTGAAAACGCAGAACCAGGTGGCCCAGCTGTAATCTTTGTCCATGGGGCTGGCTATCTGCAAAATGTCCATCAATGGTGGAGTAGCTATTTTCGGGAGTATATGTTCCACAATATATTGGTTGATAATGGATACACAGTACTCGATATTGATT
>JABSSK010000572.1 GCA_013214265.1 Saprospiraceae bacterium
GTCGAATAAGATTGGATTTTTGCCTGTCGAATTTCGAAGGAATGTCGTTCATTACTTAGTTCTCCTGCATTCAGGCTAGCCTGAATGACTAGCCCTCGTTCTTTAGCTTTCGTCATAGGGGGATGGCCATTTTCGGAGTAATCCTCTCGAATTTTCAGATAAGAATCCAGTAATCTGCTTTCTTCTCGTACGGTCCATTGCTCAGGATTAGAGGTAAGGCCGGTTTGGGTCATAGCTTCTTTGATGCATTCACCTACCCATGCGGGTCGATTAACGTGGTTATCGAGTAATAAGGCAACGCCAAAGGTGGATGTTACCAGCTCATTAAGGGGGTAGCCATAGGCAGAAAAATCGGGATGCCAATAGAAATTTTTGAGTCTGGACAGGGCGTGTTTTACCTGAATGGTTTGCACGTCGGCTTCTTGCGATGCCCGCCAGAACCGAAAGGCCCAATCGGGGTTCCGAAATTGGTTCTTATCTTCTTCGGATTCGATAATTTTTCCGTTCAGGGTAATGTAGCCGTAGGTAGAGTTGGTTTCATCGGCTACGTCTAATCCATAATTTTGAAAATACGCTTTGAATGTTCTGGGGTAGGTGGATTTGACCTTTTTGAGTAGTGCAGGTAATTCGCCTTCACCAAAACCAGTTCCGAGAGTCCATTGATATACACCTAAGCTCATGAAGCCACGGTCATAGGTATTGATACTATCCATTCGACCCTCATTTTTGGAGACAGCTTCAATTACATTTATGCCTTCTGGAACGACCCCTGCATCAATGAGTTGATCGCGATTGGAGGTGACAAAGTTGTCGACAGTATGATAACCGTAAGTGACTACACCTAGGTCCCGTTTACGAAATTGCACTTGGGTGGATCCATCACTTACGAGAACGTAATCATCAGAATCTACTATTTTTAGTTCAGTGGTTATCGGGTCGGGATCGATAGGTTCTATCGGCCGAGGTTTTAGTGGTTCTTCTGGTTTTTCTATTGGTTTTGGGGCTGGTTGGTTGTCGTCTTCGTTTTTGTCTGGCCCATATTTCTCTTTAAGTGCAGCCATTAGAGCACGGGCGAGGGTACTGGTCATGCGTGTACCACTAAGGTTGGATAAGCCTTGCTGGCGTGCAAATGTTCGAAGGCCATCCGGTACATCTTTGAAGGGTATTCCCAGTGCTTTGAGCATGGGAATGAGTTGTTGGGTGCCAAAGCTTTCCGGATCGGTAGGTACGAATGAGAAGCTAAGTTGATCGGCAGCCAAAGCTCTTTGTAAAAGATCAATACCGACGAGTGCGTCGGTGAGGTGCACCATTTGAAGTAGAAGAGTTGGACTGACAGCAGCACCATCGGTAAATTTATTGTTTCGGCGGCTGAAGTTACGAACGGCAATGATGGTTTCTTCTCCATAGAATGGAGCGTCACCTAAACTCTTCCAATTGAGGTCCTTACTGAATCCGAGCTGATGCAAAACCACGCGTAAGCTGGAAACATATTCGTTATTCGCATGCCGGTATAGGTACCGGGCTGAGCTATGTGTACGAAGCAGGTCAAGTAATTTCTCGCTATGGGGCATGTTGAAATATTTTGAAAAAGATACAACAAGTTAACACGAAACCGTAAAAAAGGAAACATCAGCGCCTCAACTGTTTTTGGGATGAGCAAAGGTATTTACCCAAAGGGCGTCTTTTTTTGCAATTCCTAGATGAGTATAATTGCCGTTCATCATATTCTGGCAGTGTCCTTTACTATTTAGCCATCCCTCGAAAACATGCTGAACGGAATTATGTCCAGAAGCGATATTTTCGCCAACGAAAGACCAGTTGTAACCGGTTTGCATTAGGCGTTTTCCAACAGTACTGCCATCAGGTGACTTGTGGTTAAAATAATTTTTCCTGTACATATCCAGTGCATGGTTGTTGGCTGCTTCTATCAAATTAGCCTGTAAGGTTACGGGTTGAACAGGAGGCATTTGCCGGCTACCACAGACACAGCCTTGGGTTCTGATTTTGTTGACAAGAATTAGGAATTCTTTTTTTTGTTGGGTATTTAGTTCTTCTGTTTTATCGGATGTAGTGGGTGTTCCTGAATACTCAGGAGTATGAATGGAACAAGAGGATATGAGTAGCAGCAAGCTAAAAAAAGGGATTACACGGAAAATCATCTTTTATAGTAAAAACGATTCTTTTAGCCAAGAATAGTATATCCATTAGATGTTGATTTTGGTAATCCCCATCGTTCATATCTTTTGAGAGTTATATAAGGTGTGCACGAACCAGTGAGCGTTCGAAGAAGAGGAAAGCAAAAAAAAAGGAAAACTGATTTCCAGTTTTCCTTTTCTATAATGTGTGGTTCCATGTCTTACTTAACGGTGTCGACGATGGACTTGAATGCTTCCGGATGATTCATAGCCAGATCAGCTAATACTTTCCGGTTGAGTTCAAT
>JABSSK010000573.1 GCA_013214265.1 Saprospiraceae bacterium
GATTTTTTAAAATGCGGAGTTATAAATCGTTGGCAATATTATCAGGAAGGGGATCACCTCGGAAGTCTTTGGGTCCATTAGGGTTGGACATGATCCGATCTGGGCTGACAAAATTATCAGTCTCCCCAAGGTCAGAAAAAGCAACAATATCTCGGACATTATCTACCTCGTTACGATCATTCGTTATCCAAACCTCAAGATTCTCAATTTTGAATAGCGAACGGATCTGTGGCATATTTTCGAGCGCAAACTCAAATGTATTCCGATTGTAGTGCGTCAGGAAAAAGTGACGATTCTCATCGTACTCATCTGCCTTAACTTCAAATTCCTGCACTTGTGCTCCTCGCTCAATCTGAACATTCTCCCTTTGTGATTGCTGTTGCGATGCGATAGCTGTCACAAATAGTCGACCAAACTGAAGCTCTGTCTTCAACCCAAAAAGGCTTTGTGCACCTTGAATCAGGTTACCTCGTAATGGAAGAGATACATTACCCGCTTCAATCTTTTTAAGTATCTCATCCTCGCTAAATAGATCAGAATTGTAATTGAGCTTAATTTGGTTATCGAAATCAAAGGTAGCGTTCGTATTGTAATTGGTATTTAAGTTCAGTTTCTCCCCAATCTTACCGGTTACATTCATTTGAATGTTCATATCAAAATCAAAACCACCCGTCGTTCGTTGGCGCTCTGTCAGTATTGGATTGTCAACACGCTGAAAATCCCCCCCAAAAGTGAGGTCAATATTACCTTGCGGACGTATATCAACAGTCGTACCACCGAACAAACGATCTACCAGACTAGAAGCCACGTCTAACTTAGCCATGGGGTCCAAACCCAATCCACCTTCTTCACCCTCAATTCCCGCTAATTGCCGGAAATAACTATTCTCCTCCTCCTTTTTACGATAGGCAAGATACTCATCAAAAGTCAGATAGGTTGGTGGCCTAAAATTGAAATCTCCAATACGTTCTGTAACGATATACTGCCCTGTCTCCGGATCAAACTCCACACTGCGTTCGATTGACCCCGGATCTTTTAAATCAAAAGGATTAGTAGGTGGCTCCGAGATAAAGTCACTTGTTCTATCTTCCAACGGAAGGGTATCGGATTGAATGATCGTCCGAGCATAAGGATCAGCCCCTAAATCATGCCCGTTTCTTGACGCCTCGAGGGAGAGGGCGAACAAAACGCTCAAAACACAAATTGTAAATATAGTCTTACTCATAAGCAGTACCCGTGGGATTTCCGCCTAGTTGATCCAGCGCTCACCATAAGCCGCTCCTGTATCAACCATGAATCGTGGTTTCAAAATCAATTAGAAGGGGAATTATCTGGGAACACCCATTCCTTAAGCAGAAACGAACGCAACCCGATGAATTTACCCCTTAAGAAAACGTTAACGTTTTTATAACATTAAAAATGTATACGGTGCACTGTAAAATTCCAGTGCTTCAAAAACAACAATAAGGCCTCTTCACGCTCAAATCGTGGGGCCATAAACGTAAAATACAGTTACCTTCTAGGGATACAATTCAGGATAGTTCTCTCAAAGCCCGCTTAATGAGTTCTTCAGCACTTACAGGAACAGGTTGTGCACTTATGCCTTTTTTAAGTGCTTTTTGTACAGCAATTCTATTAAAACCCAAAGCAATCAATGCTGATAACGCCTCTTCGCGCATAGTATTGTCCTGAAGTGGTAAACTTATTCCTTCTCCACCCCCATCTTTCAATAATTTATCTTTCAAATCCAGAATAATTCGCTTTGCCGTCTTAGGCCCTATTCCCTTAACTTGCTTAAAAGCAGCCACTTGTTCACCTATAATGGCCGCTCTAACTTCTTCTGGCTTGAGCGAAGAAAAAAGAACCTGAGCGGTAGCCGGACCAATACCAGAAACTGAGATTACCTGACGAAACAATTGCCGCTCCACATCATCAGCAAATCCATACAAGGTTCGACTATCCTCTTTTATGTGCTCATGAATAAGAATTTTAGTGCGATCCAGCTTTTCTATTTGGGCATAGGTATACAAACTGATGTTCACCTGGTATCCAACACCACCCGTTTCAATGATGATGAATGCCGGATTTTTAAACGTGATCTCGCCTTTAATGTAACTTATCATATCCCCTAATTTCAAAATCACCCCAAAAGTAAGGCTAAATACGAGATTGAGAAAAACAAGCTCCGTTTTCATTACCTTTGGCGCAAAATAGGTCCAAATGAACATTCTTCTTTTAGGTAGTGGGGGTCGTGAACATACTTTCGCCTGGAAAATGGCACAAAGCCCCCTTTGTGAAAACCTATTTATTGCCCCTGGAAATGCAGGGACAAAAGCCCACGGTACTAACCTTACCATTGCAGTCAACAATTTCTCAGCCATCCGTGATGCTGTTATACGCTTGGAGATTGATATGGTTGTGGTAGGCCCCGAAGCGCC
>JABSSK010000574.1 GCA_013214265.1 Saprospiraceae bacterium
TTGTTCGAATGGCCCGCGAAGAAGCGAGTCATAGTGTTGATTCGTGTGTTGTTTTTCAGCATGATGTTCACCCGGAGACTTTGATAACCGAATTGGACTGGGATAATCTGCTCTCAAAAGCGGAACCCGCGTCTTATGTTCCAGTGCCAGGTAATCACCCCCTTTATATTTTGTATACTTCCGGAACAACGGGGGTTCCCAAAGGAATTGTTAGGGAACATGGAGGTCATGCCGTAGCACTGCGTTTCAGTATGGAAGCCATTTATGGTATGAAGCCTGGTGAGGTGTACTGGGCCGCTTCGGATGTAGGATGGGTAGTTGGGCACTCTTACATTGTTTATGGCCCTTTAATACATGGCTGCGCAACTGTTTTATACGAAGGAAAGCCAGTAAAATGTCCGGATGCTGGGGTTTTCTGGCGAGTTATTGAAGAGTATGGCGTACGTGTTTTCTTCACAGCACCCACTGTATTTCGGGCTATCCGACAGGCTGATCCCGAAGGTTTACTAAAAGCCAATTACGATACCAGCAGCCTACGGTATCTTTTCCTGGCAGGAGAACGTTGTGACATTGCTACGCTCCAATGGGCAAGTAACTTACTCCGTGTTCCGGTTATTGACCATTGGTGGCAAACTGAATCGGGATGGCCAATGCTGGCCAATCCTGTAGGCATTGAACCACAGCCTGTCATACCCGGATCTGCAGGACTGCCCGTCCCCGGATATGACATTCAGATTCTGAATCAGGATGGCCAACAAACACCGGCTCACGTTGAAGGTGCTGTTGCGATTAAATTACCTTTACCACCTGGGTTTCTGCCTAATCTTTGGAATGATACCGAACGCTTTGTAACATCATACTTAAGTCGTTTTCCCGGATATTATATATCTGGCGATGGTGGCTACAAAAATGAAGACGGCTATGTATTCATTACAGGCCGCATCGATGATATCATTAATGTGGCAGGACATCGCCTTTCTACTGCAGAAATGGAAGAAGTAGTTTCTAGCCATGATGCAGTTGCTGAATGTGCGGTTATTGGTGTAAAAGATGCGTTGAAAGGGCAAATTCCCATGGGATTTGTGGTTCTTAAAAGCAGTAATCAAGAACCACTCCATCAGATTCAGTCCAAACTCATTTTAATGGTTCGGCAGACCATCGGACCAGTCGCATCATTCAAAGATGTTATGGTGGTGAAACGATTACCCAAAACCCGCTCTGGCAAAATTCTCAGAAAAATAATGCGCGCTATTGTTGATGGGAAAACTTATAAAACCCCGTCCACTATTGAGGATTTGAGTGTTTTGGCAGAAATTACGGAACTCATTAATGCCTACAAATCCAATTCTTCGTCTTAGGTATATGGACATGTCAAATCTACTGTGCAATGAATGACCGGAAAGTAAAAGGCAATGTACCCTCTAAAAAGAAATTGGTCTATCCGGTTTTAAAACCGCTGGAAGATTATTTGTACGCTTTTAATCGTTCGGTGCCTCTTCCTCTTCAATATCAGGATTTACTGCAATATGATACCTCTATACCATTGCTGAACCAAAAAGGAGAAGATACATTATGGGAAACCGTTTATTTTATGGGTTCCCATCAGGAAAGCATCCATGAAGCACTGACTAATATTTACGCACTTCTCAAAGCTGATGGTGATATTGAAGTAACCAAGCACTTATCCGTAGCTCGTATCGATTATTGTACTTTTGGTAATTCCAAGCCATTTCGAATTCGAATCATTAACCGTTTTAATGATAATTATGACCACTTTTATGTTAAACGAGCGGATGCATCTCGGATATATGGACTTGAGCTCGAATACCTCCTTTCCCCTAACAATTTGATGTACCTCATTGACCAAAACACCCTGATTGAGGAGCACGTTGCGGGGATACCTGGTGATGATTTTATTGAGCACAACCTAAAAACCAGTACTTTCAATCAGATAAGGATTGCCAAAGAATTTATAAAGTTTAATGAGCGATGTTTTGTTCGGTTATTGGGGGATATGCGCTCCTATAACTATGTGGTTCGACTTACTCCCGATATAGAAGGTAATCAGTACCGAATCCGTGCCATTGATTTTGATCAGCAGAGCTACGAAGGATGGAAGAGTTTCTATTTGCCTCAGTACTTCAAAGAGAATAACCCCATCATATTTCTGGGCATCCAACACATGGCACCACAAACCGTTCGCCAATATCAATTGGAAGAACGGAGCCTCATCGCAACTCGGTTTATGGCAGCCCGACATCGTGTAGAAAGACTCTTCCGTATCATGGTTAGCGACCAAATATCGACACCCAGTAAGGTGGACCAGTTAAAAGTAGATTTAGCGAATCATCACTACAGTAATGCTTTTGAAAAATGTGAAACGATGGGTGATATTGTATTTACCAATGTAAAATTGCTTTTGCAAAAAGACTTCAAA
>JABSSK010000575.1 GCA_013214265.1 Saprospiraceae bacterium
GGTCCAATACCACACGCTTCGATGTAAGTAGAGAAACCTATACCGAGGAGTTTACCATTTTTACGTCCCTCTTCTTGTTCTTTTCGGAAGTTTTCATAGCCGGTCATTTCCAAGGCACGGTTGAATACGGCCTGATAATTGCCACTATCATATTGCAGGGCCACTTGAGTTGTATATCCTTCCTGAGTTACACCATCAAAAGCAGGAATAAAGTTTTTAAATCTCAACTCAGTTGGGTCCATATCCATTTCGAGGGCTGCGGTATCCATCAAGCGTTCCAGTAGGTAGGTAGCTTCTGGGCGTCCTGCACCGCGGTAGGCATCTACGGGTGTCGTATGGGTAAAGGTAGCAGTTAGATCGATGTGAATCTTAGGTGTCGTATATACACCTTGCAGGAGCGTTCCGTGCAGCCAAGTCGGTACAGCGGGTGCAAAAGTAGATAGATATGCCCCAAGATTAGCATGGGTGTTAACGCGAAGGCCTACTATTTTTCCGTCGGAATCAAAACCCATTTCAGCGGTAGTGACATGATCACGACCATGCGCATCGGTCATAAAAGCTTCACTGCGATCAGAAGTCCATTTGATGGGTCGGTGCAATCGATGAGATGCCCAGATCATCAAGGCTTCTTCGGCATAATGGTAGATTTTACTACCAAAACCACCACCAACGTCTGGCGCAACTACACGGACCTTATGCTCAGGTATTCCAAGAACAAAGGCTGTCATTAGGAGGCGGGTTAGATGTGGATTTTGCGAAGTAGTATATAATGTAAATTTACCGGTAGCATCCTCATAGTGGCCAATTGCTGACCGAGGGTCATTGGCATTGGGTACTACCCGCTGATTACGCAGTGCTAGTTTGGGTACATGATGAGCACCCGCGAGTGCAGCGTCAACTTCTTCTTTGGGGTTGCCAAGTTCCCAGTCGAAGCATACATTATTAGGAGCCATATCATGCACCAGTGGGGCACCTTCTTTAGCTGCATCAGCGGGGTTACTGACAGCATCAAGAAGCTCATAATCAATTTCAATACGTTCTGCAGCATCTTTTGCTTGCTCTTTGGTTTCAGCAATAACGGCTGCTACGTTATCACCTACGTGAAGAACCTTGTCTGCAACCAGAATGGGATGCGGGGGTTCTTTCATGGTTTCACCGTTCTTGAAATTGACTTGCCAACCAGTGGGAATTCCTCCAACTCCCGATTCTGCTATATCTTTTCCAGTGTATACCTTTATAACACCTTCAGCATTTTCAGCACCGGAGATATCAATACTATTTATTTTGGCATGTGCATGTGGGCTGCGTAGAATATAACAATGCAACATGCCAGGTAAAATGATGTCGTCGGTGTAGTTTCCTTTTCCGGTGATGAAGCGCTTATCCTCTACGCGCTTTACCGATTTTCCTATATAGGTCATACTGCTGTTTCTTTTTGTGTTTCACGAATTTTTTTGGCTGCGTATTGCACGGAGAGAACAATATTATGGTAACCAGTGCATCGACAAAAGTTACCTTCCAGTGCATGGCGAATGTCTATTTCTGAAGGATCAGGATTATTACTTAGCAAATTTGCAGCAGTCATAATCATACCTGGAGTACAGAATCCGCATTGTAGACCATGTTGTTCTTTGAAGCCTTCTTGTAGGGGGTGTAGGGTTCCATTTTTGGCAAGCCCTTCGATCGTTGTAATAGAACTTCCGTCAACTTGTGCGGCTAAAACCGTGCATGATTTAGCCGATTGCCCGTCTATCAGAACATTACAAGCACCGCAACTGCTCGTGTCACAGCCTACGTGCGTTCCGGTTAGGCGCAGGTGTTCTCGCAGGAAGTCTACTAGAAGTGTACGAGGTTCGATGGTCGCTTCGTGGGATGTCCCATTTACCGTGACCTGAATGCGTAAACTCATTGCTTAAGGATTTTGAGAATGATAAAATGGTTTATTGTATGTGGGTACTGTTTTGGACAAAGAATGGATCGTGTTTTGATCATTTTCAAGCTTCTTTAACCAGTTCTTGTTCCAAAGCAGAGAAAAATTGTTTGGTAAGTGTATTGGCCACGCCACTAAGGACTCTTTGTCCCGTTCTGGCAAGCAATCCCGACATTTTAGCAAGGCCTTGAAAACTCATCTCAGTTTTTTGATTGTCCACAGGTTGCAGGGCAATGGCTACATCAGCCGAAACATTACCAATCTTACTATTCTGAACAACTGCCAGCGTAAAACCTTGATTTTCTTTTTTGTCTTTAATGTTTACTTTCCCTTTGAAGGAGCCACTAACAGGACCTATTTTTACATCAGCAATTGCATCATACTCATCGGGTCCTGTTTCTTTTAGCTGGGTTATACCGGGTGTAATTCGGGTAAGCACATCCGTATCCATAAGTAGTGCAAAGATTTCTTCTGGGCATGCATGTAAAATGCGATTACC
>JABSSK010000576.1 GCA_013214265.1 Saprospiraceae bacterium
TGTAGAAGTGCAGGCTGATGTGCTTCTGCTTTTGCTTGTAATTGACTAATTACGGTCTGGACCCGTTGTGTTTTGGTCGAACGTAAGCGCCGAAATTGATCATTGAGGGCTCTGGTATCGAGTTGCTCACTCAGTGATATAATAATTGGGAAGTAAGTACCAGGAGAAGCTTCGAAAATCTGAACCTGTAAAGGCTGGTCAATTTTTTCATTTAGTATATCCTGACCTTGAATGGAAAAGCCGAATAATGAAAAACATACGCACATAAATATCCGGCTAATAAAAAAGGGAGCTTGTGAACAGTACATGTAATTAAATTTTCTTTTTCTTCATGCGGCTCGCAAAGGTTTTGGATGCTATTCATACCTCACCCTCTGTCATAAATCCAAACTGGATAACAAACCGAATGTAAAGGGTTTTTAAAATCACAGGAACAGGGTTTGTAAGTGCATTGGCTACAACTCGATGGCATTCCTGCCATTGGCTGATATCAAATTAATTGCTAGTTAGGCAAAATATTGCATGAGGGAATCAATTTTCTGTGGTTTTGACGTCATAATTTCAATTTTAGACGTAAAGCAGTTGCCTTGTCAAGCTTCTTCAGAATAGCCCATTAAGGTTTTGTAATCATCAAAGGAAGCGTCTTCCGTTTTCATTTCCAATAATTCGAGTAATGGTTCATCCCGATAAGCCTCTGCTAAGTCATCAGCTGTGGCCTGCATACGCAATTCAATTTTACCTGATTTCAGTTGTGCCATACGCCAAACTAAGGTTTTCTTCATCTTATCCAGAATTTCATTATGAATCTCTTGGTAGTCAGCTTGTGGTAGGACTGCTTCTATCTGAGGAAACGGTTCATTGGAGCGGGCAACCATTTGGCCTGTAGATAAAATGTAAAAACCAGCATATACCCTTTTGGAACCTGGGGCCATCATATGGCTATATAAAACCAATTGTAAATCTTCCTTACTTTTGATTTGATCTCTGCGGTACGTAGTACCACTCCATTTTAGGTCAATAATCAATTTCTCATATCCTCTTTCTAATACCAAGTCGGCCCGACCTAAGACAGGTGTGTTTCCCAATTGACCAGTCAAGGCAACTTCGGTTTGTGCATTGGTCCATTGATTACTCTTTAATAAATCAATCAGGTTCCAAACGGATGACTTAACTTGATTTAGGAACTGAAGTTTTTGTGGTTCTTTACCATAGAGCAAAAGTACAGAACCTTCCTGCTGCAATAAGGGATGGGCCATGCTATTGATCCAGGTGTGTAGTTCTTGCTGGGTCCATTCTTCGATGGCCTTTTCAGCAAAAACAAGTTCAACGAATCGGTGTGCCAAATTCCCAAATAACGTTTTTTCCTGAACGATACTCAGAATTGGAGACGGTCTCCATTTAGCAGTATACCGGAATACCCATTTGTGGGGATAATAAAATAAGTCTTCCAAACTAGATACGGACTCTTTATCCCTTTGTGCAACGGATTGGGTCGTGGGCATTTGAATGAAAGGTTCAGCTGGTAACCAGGTAGGTGGTGTAAAGGTGTTCCACTCTGGAGCTTCCAACCAAGCGGATAATTTATGGATATCTGATGGATTATCTATATGGATTGTAAAGGGTTGAATGTCCTGAAAGGTAGCTTCTAGGTCACCCATTAGTGGGTGAGCAAGCGTTTCTTGTCCTTCCGCTATTTCAGGTATGATAAGAATAAGTTGTTTTTGGGTTCTCCGGATAGCCGTTTTCCGAAATTGTACCCATTGCTGATTAGCCTGTGCCGGCGTTTCTAATTCAATACTGGGAGACAGATGTTGTAGCCATCTTCGTTCGGACTGGTACCATTTAGAAAAAAAATAATCTGGTTCGTATTGGATGAAATTCCACCAAACCAATTGATCGATATCTTGAGTTATGGCATGTGGATAATAAACAGGAGGATGCATACCAACCTGAGTAGGTGCTAATTGAATAGAAGCTGGCTCATGTATTGCTTTAACCATCTGCTCTAACTCAAGCTTTGTTATTGTGGGCAAATGCCGATTTTCGAGTAATTCAATAACCCGGCGAGTCTGATCCGTTAGTAGGTTTAGGTTGTTAGGATCCGTTTGTTCGGCAGCTATTTGCTTTGCCCATTGGAAGAGATATTCATATAATTTTATAGCTTCCGAGACCGGAGCACCATCCGTTGGGTTATACCTTGTTCGTTCGAACCAAAATCGGTATTGACGTATTAATGCATGCCTGTCGGGTACTTCATCCTCCTCTAGTCTTTTAATGAAATGACCAATCATGGTATGCCATTGGGTGTTTCCGAGACCAGGCGCATTTGCTAGTAGCTGAGCCATGTCACGTGCAAGCCTTTCTTCTAAGGGCTTAATCGTGAGAGACAAAAAAGACATTAGTCCGAAAGGGTCCAAAGG
>JABSSK010000577.1 GCA_013214265.1 Saprospiraceae bacterium
CTGATGTAAAAACTGCAATGCGCTTTATATCTTTTCCCATGAATGTAAAATTCCGTTTCTTAATCCGGATTACGATGATAATCTACCAACGTGTCAACCGGTTTTTTGATAAAAATTCCCACTTGCATTCCTCGTTCTTCCAATAGGATGCGCAAGAAGTCTTGAAAATGATAAGCGATGCTACCGATGAAATGAACAGGTAAAGACAGGTGATTACTGTACTTCCGCAAATGACGATCAATGAATTCCGAGAAGGATTCTGCAATCAGGCGTTGTATAAAAAAATGATCGCGGTGTGCGCCTATAAACCGAGTTAGCGAAGCCAGATAAACATTAGGGGAGGGTTTGTTATAAATATTAGTTAGGAACTCTTGTTTCCCTCCAGGTACTAATTCTTCCAGAGCTTTACTTAGTTCAATGGGTAACTCCCTATAAAAATAGGCTTTTACCAATGCCTTACCTAAGTGGGCACCACTACCTTCGTCGCCTATAAAGTACCCCAGATTAGTGACATTATCGATTATTTCGGTACCATCATAAAGGCAGGTATTGGAACCCGTTCCCAGAATACAACTAATTCCAGGTGAATCACCACAAGTGGAACGAGCCGCTCCTAACAGGTCGTGCTCCACCTCAATTTCTGCCTCCGTAAAAACCTGTTGGACGGCTTTTTCAATAATTTGCTTTTTCTTTTTGTCCCATATAGCAGTACCATAATAGTACACATGCGTAACGGCTGAGACATCAATGGCCTGATCCGAAAAAGCGGTTTGTACTTTATCCCGGATTAAATCCGAACTATGGTAAATAGGATTGAAACCCATGGTGTGTACCATATGGGTGTTTTTGGGTGTAACTGCTACCCAATCTGCTTTGGTTGATCCACTGTCGGCTACAATTATCATAACTCCTGCTAGCTCAATAATTCGCGTAAATCTAGTGTAAAAATTACACTAAGTAAAAATTACCACCACAGTTTTTTTTTGATTTGCTATAAATATTTGAAAACAATTTGTTTTCATTTCATTTATAAAACATTTTGTTTATTTTTGGTTTATAAATAAAAGTAGAAGGATTATGCATCAAGGAACGATTCATAAGCATCAAAAGATTCTATTCTGGCCATATCGTTTAAGTGCAGGGTTGTTTTGGCAAAAGCATGGCCTGAACATCATTTTATTTGCACTGGGCGTATATATTTTCACGAATAAAAATATTGAAATACAAGTTAATTTCAGTGGGGGTAAATCATTTGTAGCCGTGTGGGAAAACGGGCAAAAGAGTGTAAGATCAGGCCATACCAATGACATGACTAGTACATTTGGTTTTGTTGCACCGAAACCAGCTACACAAAAAAGTAGTTTTCCCATTTCGAATTTAACACCCGTATTGCGTCCAGATTATTGCCAGCGCAAAGGAATTCCTAAATCGGTCGTCAAAGAAAAGCTAGATGTATGCTTTGACTACATCGATCGGTACCGCACCACGGCCAAACAAGAGATGCGTAAATATGGTATACCAGCTAGTATTACTCTGGCCCAGGGTTTATTGGAGTCCAATGCTGGAGGTAGTCATTTAGCTATGGAGTCCAACAACCATTTTGGGATCAAGTGTATATCTAAATGCAAAGACTGTACTTGCCGTAATTATGCAGATGACGATGAATACGACATGTTTAGGGTTTTTGAAAAGCCACTGGATAGCTTTAGAGCACATTCGCTCGTATTGCAAAAACCGCGCTATGCCTTCCTGCACAAAATACCAGTTACCAATTACGAAGGTTGGGCGCATGGACTCAAAAAAGCTGGCTACGCAACGGATCCTGATTATGCGTTCAAACTGGTACAGATTATCAATGAATTGGAGCTTTATCGATACGATAGCTGATATGCATAAAATGACTTTAGTTTTGTTTTCTATAAAAAGCCTTTCCCTCCTGCTTGGGGAAAGGCTCCTTTTTTATATTTTGACATAAAAATTAAACTAAAGGTTTGTTAGAACGATTAGCCAAAAGGATTGATCAGCTAAATGAATGGGTTGGAAGGCAGATTTCCTGGTGTACAACTATCTTAGTTGTATTGGTTTGTGTGGATGTTTTCACCCGCTATCTCCTAAGCGACAGTGCCGCTTGGATTATGGAATTGGAATGGCATCTTTTTGCTGTTATTTTTTTGTTAGGAGCGGGATATGCTTTCAAACATGATCGCCACGTCAGGGTAGATCTTTTTTTTACAAAAATGAGTGTGCGAGATCAAGCACTTGTCGATTTTATAGGTACTCTTCTTTTTCTAATACCGTGGTGTATTGTATTAATCGTATTCAGTTACCAATATGCTTATCAATCGTTCATTATTCGCGAATCATCTCCTGACCCAGGAGGTTTACCTGCGCGCTTTATAGAAAAAGCACTTATTCCTTT
>JABSSK010000578.1 GCA_013214265.1 Saprospiraceae bacterium
TTCATTTTTTTGATACGTTTTAGGTCTTATTTTTACTCCTGTACCACTATGGTATTTGGTGATTTGTTATTTGAAAACAGTAGTGTCCGGCTATAAGTCAAAGAGCCTCAGTTGGTTACAAGCTTCATAATTTACGACGTTTTCATTATTTGAGCTAAATAACTGATTTACAGGTACTTTGTCAAAAGCACAGACACTTAAAATTTGTAATATATTATTCATAGAGTGTGGGATTTTCCCTCTCTCCTTGATCATAGCCACCAGCACAAAGGTGCAGATGGCCACCCAAATTTGGGTTTTGACAGCATTGGCACTCTCTCCCCAAAATACTTTTATTTTGAGGTGTTGTTTGATCCATTTAAAAAATGTCTCGACTTTCCAGCGGTTGATGTACAGCTTTACGACTTGCAAAGCATCAACCTCCATATGGTTGGTCAAATAGACATAAGTGTTTTTGTGTTCTGCATCAAAGAATTTAATCCTCCTCATTTTTTCGGGATAATCCTTTGAAGCTTTATAGTTCTTCAGGCTAATGATTTGATCGCATACCAAGCCCGTCGTTTTATCTACTGGCTTAGAATAATGACGAACAAAGCGCAGATTAACCTTAGCTCGGATCACAAAATAGGATTGGGCTTTGTGAATGCGATACAATCGCTTCCAGTCCACATAGCCTCTATCCATTATGTAAATGGCATCCACCTCAAATTCCAGAACATCCAGCACCTTCACATCGTGTGTAGCACCATCTGTGATGTGGATAAAACAAGGGATTTCACAGCGGATATCCAATAAAGTGTGGAGTTTGATCGCTGCTTTATGCTTTCTGAATTTAGCCCACCAAAATACATTGAGACATAAATCAATGACGGTGGCGTCTAAAGCATAAATCACATTGTCTAGCTCTATCTCACTTACTTTATCTAATTGAGTTGTTTTGCGAAATTTTCGGATTAAGACTTGTGCAAAATCCGCCAATCTCTTTTTTCATTGGCATCCGCAAGTGTAGAGCGTGCCACATCCGCTCGTAAACCTAATTGATAATGTTTGGACTTATGCGCATTCAAGCAAGTGACTATATCTCGCAAACTTTCTCGATGCGTCAATTGACCAAATGCCAAACAAATGAATTGATCTCTACAAGAAAAACTTCGCACTCGGTAATTCCCGTGGTATTTATCGACACATCGAGAAAATTCTTTGCGAGACGCTAATTCAAGTATTTGAGATAGTACGTATTTGCCTTTGGCCATAACTTTAGAATTATGGCGTCCAAGGTCAATACAAAATATTGATTTCAAATGCGTGACAACGATTTACCTTTGTAACTCGTTTGTTTTCATCGCCTTACGGCGATTTATTAATTTCTTAACCGGACACTACTGACTTGGGATAACTATTCTTGAATCAACCAGCAGTTAAAATCAGTTCACGTAAGGAAAGCACCTGATCAAAAGTAGCATACCAATCTGCCATTTTTAACAGCTCTTTAAATTCAATAAAAAATTACCCTCCATCTATGTAAGGTATGACCTCTTTTTTTAAATTTTGGGCTTCAAAAAAATCAATTTTATTTATCCATAAAATATTCCAATCTGATTAATATGTATTTTACCTCAATATACTTTGGCTACCCCAAACTAATGGTAAGCATCCTAAAAAGAAATTATTTCACAGACGCAAAGTTGTAAATAAATAAAAAAGAGTTTTTTCACTAACTTTTATAATAATGGCATTTAATAATATCACCTTAAAAGGTACTCCTAATTAAGAAAGACCTAAATGCTTTTATAAAACTACACCTTAAAACACATGAACTACCTATATATCCTTTTTCTTGCCTTTAACATTACCAATCAGGCCGCAACAAAATTTACTACGCGAACGGCACATGTAGCCGTTTTTTCTTCAAGTTCGATTATGAACGTAGAAGCCCATAATTATCAGGTTTATAGCACGCTAGATAAGGAAACGGGCAAAACGACCTTCACAGCACTCATCAAATCATTCGAATTCAAGCTGGGACTTGCTGACCGAGCCTTCAATAACAAACGTTTGAGTGTAGTTGAAAAACCAAAAATTTTCTTTGAAGGATCGATCACCAATCTGGATGATATTTCCTTCGACACACCTGGCACGTACCCCATCGAAATGGAAGGTATCCTGAAAGTATGGGGCTTCACCCGTGTAATGAAAGATACAGGCGAAGTAATAGTAGCACCAAATGGTGATCTGGAAGCTAACGCTACACTTAGCATTACCATCGAAGAAGAAAGTCTAGATAAGATCAATCAACTTATGCGCCAGTACCTTCCTGCAGTCATTAATGTCAATACCAATGACTTAGGAATCTCAAGAAATATTGATATCCAAGTGGATATGACCTATAAAAATCCAAATTCATGAAA
>JABSSK010000579.1 GCA_013214265.1 Saprospiraceae bacterium
CCAATGAGGCCACGTTCGAACCCAGAGCGTTTAATCTCCCACATCACATAATCCAGAATCTCCTCAACCCGTGCTTGTATAACCCGTGCCAGGTTTTGCTCACTAATTTCTTTAGGGTCGCGACCTCGTAGCCCTGGGATCGTGATGATTCGGTTTTCGTATACCTCTTCTGCCAGTGCAGAGCCAAACTTAACTTTCAACTTTTCGGCTTGTTGAGTCATTACAGTACAACCTTCCTTAATATCACGGGTAATCACGTTACCACCGAAAGGAATGACTGCTGTATGGCGTATTATGCCATCTTGAAAAATGGTCAAATCCGTAGTTCCACCACCAATATCAACTAAAGCAACGCCCGCTTCTTTCTCTTCTTCGTGCAAAACCGCCATCGCTGATGCAATTGGCTCGAGGGTCATATTAGCCACTTGTAAGCCAGTGCGTTCCACACAACGATAAATATTATTCGATGCGGATATTTGACCGGTTATAATATGAAAGTTGGCTTCCAAGCGTACCCCTGACATACCAATCGGATCCATTATACCCTGTTCATTATCTACTGTATACTCCTGAGGAATAACGTGTAAGATTTTATCACCAGGTGGCAGGACCAGCTTAAACATATCACTGATCAATTTATTGATATCGGCTTGCCCGATTTCGGTTAGGTCATTATCCCTAGTCAGAATTCCACGATGTTGCAAGCTTTTAATATGCTGCCCAGCAATACCTACATGCACCAGCCCAAAGTTTGTTTTTGCCATCTTCTGGGCCGCACTGGTTGCATCACCAATTGCTTTAACAGTCTTTTCAATATTGGATACCACACCTCTCAGCACCCCCTCGGATTCCACTTTCCCGACACCCAGAATTTCCATTTTGCCGTGTTCATTTTTGCGCCCAACAATAGCACAAACCTTAGTGGTTCCTATGTCTAAGGCAACAATGACATCTTGATTATTAGTTAATGCTTCCATTTTCCAGTGTTTTTCTCTGTCCCGTATAGTATGCTCACGGGGTGGTTATAATCGATATTGGATTTCAGGTTATTTACATACAATCTGACCTTTATAACTCAGATTTATCGTCCGATAAGTACGCCAGCCTTCGTATGGCATACCCTCACGATAAAATAACTTCAAGTTGTTCAGTTTTTCTTCCATTCGTTCGTATGGCCCCAGAATGATTCTCTGATCACCAATTAGGGGAACCAGAATAAAATCTCCATCTTTCTCAATATGAATCTGTTCGATCATAGCTTCCAAGAACGTATCATGACGAACCAATTCTGTCAAAGCGAAGACCGCATTTAACCTATGGCTTGGTTGTTCCATGAATGCTGGTATGTAAGGAGGTATAGAGCCTGTGGCCACCAGCACTCGAGTAGTAAAATGTTTGGATAAAGGCATTTTAATACCTTTTTCATCCAGGTAATAGTTGAGCCCATTGCGATCAATAATTCGCAGAACTGGCTGCCGCTGGGTAATCCCGATGCGAACGATATTTTTAGCATCCACAAAAACGTCAGCGTCAAAAATTAGAGGATCTTCTTCCAATACACGTTCAACCCTAGTCACATCAATTGATTTCAAGGGTCTTCCTTCAAGAGCGAAACCAAAACTCCGATCAATACTTTCAAGCACATCACTTTCCACCAGCAGCATCGTACTATCCGGAAGGGGCTGGATAGAAATGACTAATCCTTCTGCCAAACTGGCTTGCTTGCTCTCAATAGCCGACACCACCAGAACCCCTACCAGTACTAATCCTGCAACCCAGCCCGTCCGAATCAATGTCTGTTTCCATTCTTGATTTTTCATACGTTGACTTTTCGGCTTTCTAAAAATGATTGTATCGGTTTAATCCGGC
The DNA here is from genome assembly GCA_013214265.1 of Saprospiraceae bacterium. GTDB lineage: Bacteria > Bacteroidota > Bacteroidia > Chitinophagales > Saprospiraceae > DT-110. The sequence goes on from JABSSK010000579.1 coordinate 1,870, forward strand.
GACTGATATCTCCAGCACCAAGAGTAAGTAGTACTTCTATATTTTCATTCTCTAATAATTTGGGTACATCGTCTTTGGTGCCTCGTAGCACAGACTTATTTTGCATCAAATCCCGAATTGTATCCGCTGTAATTCCCGGAATTGGTTCTTCCCGAGCAGGATAAATATCCAGCAAAATAAGGGCATCTAATTTATCCAGTGCTTCCGCAAAACCAGCAGCAAAATCGCGGGTTCGGGAGAACAAATGCGGCTGAAAAACACCGGTTATCCTTTTATTTGGGAATAGTTCCTTGGCGGCACCGATAGCTGCTTTCAATTCACTGGGATGATGAGCATAATCATCAAAAAATGTAACCGATTGATCCTGATAAATCAATTCAAATCGCCTTTGGATTCCTTTGAATGTGCTTAACCCTTCCCGAATCGCGGCATCCGAAACCCCTAAATGGCGAGCAATAGCTATAGCTGCTGTTGCATTTTCAATATTATGTCTTCCTGGTAAAGGATATTTGAGATC
>JABSSK010000058.1:0-4133 GCA_013214265.1 Saprospiraceae bacterium
TGAGACTAAACGCAGTTTTGTCAGAAAGTATACTCAAGGATTCCAATACCAAAGGAATCTTTTCTATTGTATCGAAAAAACAGGTAAAAGGTTTCTGATATGATTTGAATTTATGCTTTTTAGGTGATTTATAAGATGTGTTTTGGGTAGCACAAATAGTATTTCTTGGTAATTTTGGTGTTTATCTGCTGATTTGGCAGCGAAGACATGGGCTGAACTGTTCCATTCTTGAATAATACCTTGATTTCCTCTTTTCGGGCATTGTATGTTCGGTTTGATTCATAACCGTTGAGTAATAAATACTGAGTGTCCAAGTCTGCTCGACCCCACCAAGCAATAATTTGATGCCTGAGGTGATCCATACGTTCGGTACTGACTGGTGCATCATTGAGTTCGAGCCTAAACAAACGACGATTAATGATGCCACTGCATATATAGGCCAGTAAACGATCCGGATATTCAATCCACGATTTAATGGCTGAGATAATGTCATAATCATCGATGGCAGCGAAGTGCTGCAATAGTCGGTCCCGATCATCATGGAAATCATTTGCAGAGAAATGGTTTCGAAGAAAGAAGCCTAAGCTGGGTGGGCAGGGCAAATTATGCCCCTGTAGAGATAAATCACGAGCTCTTTTTAGAGCTTGGATGAGCATGCGTTCAGCCGAAAGGACCGTTTTATGTAAATACACCTGCCAGTACATTAGCCTGCGAGCAATTAGAAACTTCTCAATAGAATAAATACCTTTCTCTTCTACCATAAGTTGGCCATCGTGCACCGACAACATTTTTATAATCCGATCATAACCAATCACACCTTCATATACACCAGTGAAAAAACTATCCCGGTTCAGGTAATCCATGCGATCCATATCTAGTTGCCCAGAGACCAGTTGATGAAGAAATTTCTTGGGGTGTTTATCTTGAAATATAGCAATAGCCATGGTGAGGGCTCCCGAAAAGTCGTCATTAAGTTTTTCCATAAACAACTCAGATAGCGACTCATGCGAGACATTGATTAGCGTATTTTCTAGGGTATGAGAAAACGGGCCATGTCCGATATCATGCAATAAGATGGCAATAGAAGCGGCTTCATACTCTTCATCGCTAATGGATGTACCCTTGTCTCGTAGTACCGACAATGCCTGTCTCATCAGATGTAATGCCCCAAGTGCATGATGAAATCGGGTATGAAGAGCTCCGGGGTAAACATAATGGGTTAAGCTTACCTGCTTAATCCGGCGTAAACGCTGGAAGTAAGGATGTTCGATTAAGTTGAAAATGATGCCGTACGGTATACTAACGAAACCATAGACAGGATCATTAAAGATTTTTTTTCGGGCCATATTCTTTTCCGCTAAGCCGGATTAATGATTTTGTGGACATTTCTCTGCTTTTCAACGGCAATTTAGGAAGGATATCAGTATTGCTATTAAAAAATAAGCCATCTTACCAAGGAAAGGAAAAAACAAAATCCAATTAGACAATATTTTCAAACTACAAGCCGCTATTTTAGGGTAGCCCTTGCTACTCTAAGTAAAAATAATTGACTACATGGATCAGATAACCATCTTATGGGCAGATGATGAAATAGATTTACTTAAACCTCAACTGCTTTTTCTCGAAAAGAAAGGATACCAAGTGATTACTGTCACCAATGGCCATGATGCACTAGATGAAAGTGAAGAGAATAATAACATCGATGTCGTGTTTCTGGATGAGAGTATGCCTGGGATTACAGGGTTAGAAACCCTGTCTAAACTCAAGGAAAAACGACCTCATCTTCCGGTAGTCATGATCACAAAAAATGAAGCCGAAAACGTTATGGAGGAGGCGCTTGGGGCACAAATAACGGATTATCTCATTAAGCCTGTTAATCCGAATCAGATTTTGCTGACGCTGAAAAAAATTATCGATAACAAGAGGCTAGTTCGCGAAAAAACCAGTTCGGATTATCAACAGGAGTTCCGTCAAATATTTATGGATATTAATTCGGGCCTAAATTTCGAGCAATGGGTGGAAGTGTATAAACGCATTATATCCTGGGAGCTAAAAATTGATGAATCAGCCTCTACTGAAATGGCAGATATCCTAGCAATGCAAAAGCAGGAAGCCAATAATGCTTTTTCCAAATATGTAGTAAAATCTTATCTGGATTGGATACAAAGTGGTGATGGGCCAGTCATGTCGGATACTTTGCTGCGAGGGAAAGTCTTTCCTAAGATCGATCGCAGCATTCCAACCGTTATGTTACTTTTAGATAATCTAAGGTTTGATCAATGGAAAATCCTGGAACCTATATTTTGAGAATTATTCCGAATAGAGGAGGAAGATTATTTCTACAGCATTTTACCTACGTCCACTCAGTATAGTCGTAACGCTATCTTCTCTGGGATGATGCCTTCCAACATAGCTAAGCGATTTCCTGAAAAATGGCTTAATGATCATGAAGAAGGCGGTAAAAATAAACACGAAGGTGCATTCTTATCAGATTTGATTAAGCGCACATTCCGGGATGAGTTGCGGCACGAATACGTAAAGGTTACAAATGTGCATTTTGCTAAACAAATGGAAGATCGGGCATTGAATTATCTCAATAACGAATTTACCGTTATTGTCTATAACTTCATTGATATGCTTTCACACGCTCGTACCGAGATGGAAGTTCTTAAAGAATTGGCAGGGGATGAAAAAGCATATCGCTCCTTGACCCGTTCTTGGTTTCAGAATTCACCATTGTATGGGGCACTTCAAAAGTTAGCAGAACGGGATATTCGGTTAATCGTTACCACGGATCATGGCACAATTCGGGTTAATACACCATCCAAAGTGATTGGGGACCGCGATACCACGACTAATCTGCGTTATAAAGTAGGACGTAATTTACAATTTGATAAAAAAGATGTTTTAGCCGTCAGAGACCCTCAAAAAGCAGGCCTTCCTAGACCCAATGTTAGCTCCACATTCATTTTTGCCCGAGAAGACATATTCTTCTTATATCCAAATAACTATAATTATTACAACAATTACTATCGGAACACCTTTCAGCATGGCGGTATCTCGCTAGAAGAATTAATTTGTCCGGTTATTACGATGCGCTCCAAATAAAGTAATTACTTACGTAAAAGGACTTTTAGATCCGGATGTTGGTCGAAGAATATCTTGAACCTTTGCTTGCTAGGGATGAAGATGATATGCTTGCCTAGCGAACCCGATTCTCTAAGTGTTAAAGTAGCAATTTGAATGAAGAAGAAACGAGTTGTACGAATACCTTCAATATTATGATAGGGATAGCGAAAGCTCTTGAAATAATTGGTAACGTAAACAAAATCTTCGCTCATTTCCACTCGCTTGAGTCGCAGCAACGTCATATATAGGGTAGCGGTACCGCTCAGAAATATGAATATCATGATTATGCGAAACGTAGGAGCTGGTATACGGCCAACATAACTAAACGAATATAAAAGGGAGGCCACAGTAATCGAACCAAAGAATACCAACCAAAAAACAGGTATAAAAAACTTATAAAACAAGGTAAGGTTTGTGGAGATACGTTCCATTTTTGTATTTATTGAGCCTGCTTATCAAATGCTTCCCATTTCTTTTTTTCATCTCGTTCAACCCAACGAGAAATGAATATACTTAGCTCGTACAAGAAAAATAGAGGAATACCGATTAATAACTGCGTTACTACGTCAGGAGGTGTGATTAATGCTGCCAACATTAATATAATTATGATGGAGTGCCTGCGGTATTGTTTCATGAGTGCAGGTGTAACCAATCCGATTTTAGAAAGGAAGTATACCACTATAGGTAACTCAAATATTAACCCGGCTGGAGCCGTAAACATAATCATGTAATTGATGTAGGAGGAAAGGGTGGGGGTATTTTCAACACCCGGAATAGAAAAGCCAGCCAAGAAGTTAACAGCAAAAGGAGCGATGATAAAGTAGCCAAAGAAAACACCTGCCAGAAACAGAAAGCTACAAATAAATACAACGCCTCGGGTAGCTTTACGTTCTTTCTCGTACAGACCAGGACTAATAAAACGCCAAAATTCCCAAAATACATACGGAAAAGCAACTATAAAACCTGCAAAAATAGAAGTAGTAATATGAGTAGAAAATTGCCCG
>JABSSK010000058.1:4143-13968 GCA_013214265.1 Saprospiraceae bacterium
AGAATACATAAGGAAATGACGCTATAAAGCCGGCCATAAAGCTGGTTTTTATTGCAATAATGAAAGGCTCCCCAAAACCAATCCCCAATATTTGAAAATCCGTCGGCGTCAGGCACATTTGCTCACCCAGCCCAATGCTTTCCGATAAATTACATATCAAAACATAGGATATAAACTCTGGATGTGTTGGGCCAAAAAAGACTGTATCAAAAAGCCAATCATGGAAGATGTATAGAACTATTCCGATGGAAATAATAACGGCTAAAGAGCGAATAATATGCCATCTCAATTCCTCGAGATGTTCCAGAAATGTCATCTCTTTCTGGGGTTCACCAATTTTATCTACATCAATTTGGTCGAGTGCCATAAGCGGTTGTTAAAAAATTATGAACAAAAATACAAAATTAGGTTGTTCTTAATGGAAGGAAAGACCCATAGAAATACACTTCATGGATATAATAATCATAGGTTACTGCCAGTAATAACCATTTAGTAATGGTAATTCATGTCCTCATCTTTATCGCATTTTTTTGTATGAAATGGACCATCTGCAATTGAAATTGCACTACATTAATCCAATAAGAATACAGGTTTGTTCTTCTAATTGTTGTGTGTTTTGATGTGTAAAATTTGGGTACCTTTGGGGCCGCCGGATCGTACCGGTGGATCACGAAAAGCTATTTATGTCCATTCTTTATTTTTCAGTGATTTTTGTTGTCAGCTTAGCTGTACTGCTAAAGTCAGCTGACTGGTTTGTCGACTCAGCCGAACGTATTGGTTTATCTATGGGCATCAGTCCTTTTATTATAGGTGTAACGATCGTTGCTTTCGGTACATCCTTACCCGAACTCGCTACGGCTATTGTTTCCGTATTAGAAGGGGAGTCCGGTATTGTGGCCGGTACGGTAGTGGGGTCGAATATTACGAACATAGCTTTAGTACTTGGACTGGTTGTAATTGTGGTAGGTTCCATTGAATTGGAATATAATATTTGGCATATAGATATGCCTTATTTGTGGGGTTCTGCCTTCATTTTATATTTCATTTTTCAGGATTCTCAGGTTTCTTGGTTTGAAAGCTTAATCTGTATCATTGGTATTGGTATTTTTCTGTCTTACTCCATTCAATCAAAGCGTGATGAAGAGGTGCAGCAAGTGAAAGTCTCTTGGAAACAGTATGTGATGCTGATTGTAGGAGGTGGACTGGTAGCGATTAGCTCTGACTATGTTATTTACGCTATTATTGAGCTATCCGCAATTGCTGGTATTGATAGTGAATTAATTTCGTTATCGGCGGTAGCACTTGGTACTTCGCTACCTGAGGTCATTGTAAGTCTGAATGCAGCAAAAAAGGGGAGGGCATCCATTGCAGTAGGGAACGTTTTGGGTTCTAATGTTTTTAATTCCTATGTGGTTATTGGAATTCCGGCTCTATTTGGTCCTTTGCAGATTCCTGATAAAATCAATGCTTTCTTTTTACCCTTAATGATTGCAATGACTGTGATGTTTGGCATCGTATCTAATAATAAAAATATAACCCGTTGGGAAGGCTTTTTATTGATGATCTTTTATCTGGTTTTTATGGCTGAAATTTTTGCACAGGCGGCTTAGTTTCTGGCCTGTTTAGCAGGTTTTATTTTATACTGTTTAACCATTAAATAGAGAAAATATGTTTGGAGATATGTTTGGGAATATGGAAGAGATGCAAAAGGAGATGAAAGTTAAGCTTGCAGCTATTGAAGTCCAAGCGGAAGCGGGCGATGGTGCAGTGCAGGTTTCTGTCAATGCTAATCGAGTGGTGACGAATATCCGTTTGGATGCGGAAAAACTAGATCTCAGTGATACGGACCAACTAGAGGACCTAGTTATGGTAGCGATTAATCGGGCTCTGGAGTTGGCTGCTACTAAGGAGCAGGAAGAGGCCCAAGGGATGCTAAAACATATGCTTCCGGGTGGGCTTGGTAATCTTTTTGGAAAATAGGTGATTATCTGCATTGGGTCGGAAAATTTTGCCCGCGAGTATTCGTTATTGCTGATAGTTTCTTGATTTTAATTGAACTGTCTTATGAAGTCGTTTTTTTGGGCTGCTTTGTTTTGCTCCCTAGGTATTACTGTACAGGCACAGTCTGTTCCTGGACCTGTAGCTTGGTACCGTTTTGATAGTAACTTTGAAGATGCCACTGGAAATTCTGCCAATGCTGGAGTTCCGCAGGGAACGCCTGGTTTCATTTGTGGCGTAGAAAATAATGCTCTTACACTCGGTGGTGGAAATGATATTATCCGGTTTATAGGTCCTGTAGCCGATGAATTTACTACCGAAGATTTTAGTGTTGTTTTTTACTTTAAGCCTATTGGTCGGGAAGGAACTCAATATATCTTAGAGAAACGGCAGGTTGACTGTTCTACTGATCGGGCCTTTTTTATTCGCTACCAACCGTCTACCCGCAGTTTGAATGTGGTGCTTCAGGAAGATGATTCTAGAAGTGTCAATATAGTTAGTCAACTTCCTTTGGGATTTTGTTGGTATCACATTGCGGTTGTCAGAGATGGAGGCCGAGTACGCCTCTATGTTAATGGGGCTTTTGAACGGGAGCAGGGTACCATTGGTCGTATTGACCTTTTGAATGGAGGAGACTTTTTGTTGGGTGGGTCTAATAATTGTTATGGGCCTAATGAGGTAGCTTTTCGGGGGCAAATCGACGAGCTTAGAGTCTATAATTTAGCATTAGATAATCGAGAAGTTTCTCTTCTCTACAATGCACCTGATCAAATCGCTAACCAGGATACTGTAATTTTTTTAGGGAATAGTGTGGATATTTCACTAACATCTACGTGCGCTACCATTTTTAATTGGTCTCCAGTTGATGGTGTTTTTTTTCCTACTCGTGACGAGCCTACCATTACTCCAATAGAGGCGGGTAATATTTCTTACACAATACAAATGACAGATGGTATTTCGGGATGTTTAGCAGAAGATTCCATTCGTATCACTGTAGTTGATCCAGCTTCACTCGATTGTTCCATAGCTTATTTACCAAAAGCTTTTACACCTAATGGGGATGGGCTAAATGACACTTATGGATTAAGCAACCCTAATGCTTTTCAGCAGTTTATTGCCTTAGAAATTTTTGATCGTTGGGGTGCTCGTATATTTAGTTCGGGTAGTCCTTTTATCAAATGGGACGGTACATATCAAGGTGAACCAGTTAATCCAGGGATGATGTTGTATCGGGTCCGATTCGTTTGTGATGGAGAAGAAACTGAGCAGTCAGGAAGTTTTGTAGTAATGCGATAAAATGATTAAGTACCATTTCTTGTTTTACACCCTACTTTTAGGTTTACTTCTCTCGGCTTGTCATCCCGGGAAGAAAGCTACGTATATTCAACAGGTCATTGAAGCAGACAAACAGGAGCTGGAATCTATTATTAATTCATTAACCCAGAAATACAATAATCTGCAAATCGTGGGTCGAGCGCTTTCTGCTGATGAAATTACTTATTCGGAGGAAGCGCATAAAGCTATAGAAGAAGGTGAACAACTACTTCAAATGAGTATACCATTGGAGTACAGAGAATTAGAATTACTACAGGATCAGCTTGAAAAGTGTAGACAACAATTAAGGACCCTTCTTGACCAGTCTTGATTTATTAGTGTGTCAAAATGCCCAAAAAGAAACATGCACAATAGGTCCAATTTACACTCCATCGAGCCGATTGATAGACGTTAAATAGTGTTTTAGTTCTTCTTCTTTTTGGGTTCCTAAAAGTACTTTTTTACCACTCTTGAATATCAACCATAAGCCTCTATTACCGGCTACATTGTATACCATTCCATAGCGGGTACCCGGACGAATACCCCAGCCGCCCACAAATCCGTAGTTGAGCACTTCAGCAGAACTAACGTCGGTCCATAGATAGTGCTTTTTGAAGAGTGGGAAGTAATGCATGGAAATACGCTCTTGGTCAATGGTTGTTGACATGTGGAGCACTGCAAACAATATAGTAGGCAAAATTAAGGTCGTAGCCAGTAGAATAAGGGGCAAATTGGATTGGATAACATGTATGAATGGGGGCTCAAATTTTATTTTCGATAAAATGAGCACTGAGGGGAGAATGGTCGCAACAACAATGATAACCCACAAGTACCATTGATTAAACCGTTGCTTCTCGTAAAATGAATGTTCTATGGAACTACTCATGTATTCTAAATATGTTCTTTATATAAACATATTCAAAATGCATGAGTAGTCCTATTTTTTTGATTTAGAATTATTGCCAGCGTTGGTAATAGATCTACATCGGCTTTTCGTGAATTCATAAGCCTACGCTTTCGCAAATCTATCGAAGTACGTTTACATCACCACGATAGGTCAGGGTAACCCCATCAATGAATTCCACCTGAATGATGTAGACATAAGTTCCAATGGGTGCCTCGTCACCATTAATTTCGCCATCCCATAATACTAGTCCTCCTTCACATACTGGGTTCACATCTAGTTGCTCAAAGACAATCCCGCCCCATCGGTCGAAGATACGTGCACTAGTTATTTGACGTACACCAGTGCAAGCAAAAATTCTGAATTCATCATTTCGGCCATCGCCATTTGGTGTAATTGCATTGGGTACAAAAACATTACGGTTCCGGTCCAATTCGACAATAATGGACGCCGATGCTGTGCACCCGTTTACATCTGTGATGGTCAGTGCGTACTGGGTATTTTCTAGAGGTTGGACGATCGGGGTTAGAATATCCGAGGCGCTAAGGAATTCGGTTGGCGTCCAGACGATTTCTGCCAAAGGAAGAGAAGAGGTAACAATCGGATTGAGGGTGGTCATGGAGTCCCCCAATTCCACTGAAATAATGTTAGGACTAAATACGACATTAATCTCTTCGGGTTGATTTACGAAAATGCTGTCTTCAAAGATGCAGCCATTAGGATCTGAGACAGTTATAATATGCGCACCGGCAAAAACACTAGCTGTTTGACCGAGTGGGAAGTTTAGTCCGTTTCGATCCACTTGAAAGGTATAGTCCATAGGGTCCATACCAATTCCGCCCGAAGCAGTAGTAACCGTAAAGAAGGTTGCTTCTCCAAAGCACTGCGGATCAGGCGGATTGGATACTGTTGCTTGAACGGGTGTTGGTTCGGATAATGTGTATGTCAACTGATCCGTACAACCGTTGATATCGGTTACTGTAACACCATATTGTCCGGCTGCTAATCCATTAGCGATCGAGGAATCGGCAGGCGCACCGTTTGACCAGGTATAAGGCATATTTCCTAGTGGATTGATATTATCTTCTGTATTCACCGAAATAGCGATTTGCCCATTCATGTCCCCATTACAAAGCGGATCGTTAGTTAGGGCTAGATCGATGGTTGCGATTAGTAGGTCGGGCTCTGTAATACTGATGCTATCTTCTTTAACACAATTCCGATCATCGATAACTTGAACAACATATGTTCCTGGTGCCAAGTTGGGATTGACAGGATTGGCGGATCCAGTTTGTGGCCAATTGTACTGAAATGGTGGAGTTCCACCCATGGCCATAACTTCGGCATTACCGTCAGCGGCACCATTACAGGTTACATTTTCAGTGGTAAGGGATAGTTCAATAGCTGGTGGACTAGGAATTTCTACCGAGTCTGTTCCACTGCAGTTATTGGCATCAATGGCTGTAACTACGTTAAATCCAGCACTTAGGTTGGTGGCCAGGAGCTGGTCAACATTTTGTGCAAACTCACCACTTTGCCAATTTATGATAAATAAACCCGTTGATCCGTCAGAATAACTAACCTGCACATTGGCTTGGCCATCACTAGAACCTTCAAAACAGCTAACGGGTAAAATGGAGGCCGGATCAAATGTAAGTTCTATTGACGGCGGGTCAACCAGTGTAGCTGTTTGGTTAACTGATGCACAGTTATTAGCATCCGTAACTGTTACTTCATAAGTGCCAGCTGATAACCCGGGGTAAAGACTATTGAGGGTGGTATCATTGAGTGGGGTATCTTCCCAAATAAAAAGATATGGTGTAGTTCCGCCACTGGCAAAAACAGCTAAACTACCATTTGCTGACCCTGGGCATCGTGGTTGTTCACTCACGATACTATCAATCAACACGGGTGTTGGTGCATAAACCAAAGCAGAATCAACGGTGAGACAACCATCGTCTGCTAAGATGCGAACCCGATAAATCCCAGCGGATAAGTTTGTGATGGATGGACCAAAAGCACCATTATCCCATTCATAACTAATAATATTACCATTACCATTGACAGCATTTACCGTAAGGGTACCATTCTGATCCCCAAAACACTGTAACGAATCATTTTCTAAGGATGTAATCTGAGGGGCAGCAGGTGCATTAATGGTTACGTCCAAAGAATCCATGCAGCCATTAGCATCCGTGATGAAAACGGTATAAATTGCTAAAGAAAGGTTCATGGCAATGGAGTCCATAGAGACAGTATCAGTGTACATGGTGTCCTGTCGATTAATTTCTCTGGTCCACAAATACGAGTAAGGAGCTGTTCCTCCTGTTCCCGTTACACGAGCCAAACCATCCTGACCAGGTATTCCATCGTTATCCGTATCATTGCAGGTTTCGTCAATACGCTCCATTAAGGTTATATCTAATTCGGAGGGCTCTGCGACTTCGATATCCAAGGAAGTAGAACAATTACTCCCGTCGGTCATATCTACAGTATATGTTCCAGCGATCAGATTACTAAATGTACTGCTTACATCGTCACTGGCTGTTTCTGAGCCTGCTGGTCCACTCCAAGTAAACGTATAGGGTAGTGATTCTCCGCTAGCAGGAAGACTTACCCCAGAAGCTAAAATAGAACCATTACTATCGCCATTACAAAGTACATCAGTTACGGATGTATTTATGCTTAAGGTTTTCAAGGTTCCCACTGTAAACGAATCGGTCTGCATACATCCAATCTGGTCAGTCAGGGTAACGTAATATGTGCCAGGTAGCAAATTGGGTTTGTTCACCGTAGTTACACCTAGGTCAGAAGGTAGCGTGCGCCATGATAAGTCGAATGTACCGTTATAAGAAACTTTGATAAGGGTTAGATCGATGCTACCGTTACTCTGACCACTACATTGTGCTGGGGTTATTACCGGGTTCAATTCAATTGGTCTTGGGTTCGAAAGAGTGGTAGAGCCAGTTTCCATACACCCGTTTTGATCTGTAACAGTGAGGGTAATAGAAATACCCCCTACGACCGAATCAATTAAAGAAGAGTCGATCGCTGAATAGCTCCACGCGAAATTGAATGAAGATTCTGGATCGGGTACTAGAAAACCATTCACCAGTACATCAGCCTTGATACTTCCGTTAGGTTCATTAAAACAAGTTGGGTTGGTTTCATCAAACTGGACAACAAACTCATCAGGTTCGGTAATTTCTATAGTAGTGTCAATTTGGTTAACAGGATTGGAATTATCGGTAATATTAATCATGTAAGTACCAGCTTCAAGACCGGTTACCGACAGTGGCATACCTTCTTGTAGCGTAGGGGTTATGGTACTTCCATTAGGATAGGTTACCTGTAGGTTATATGGGGCTGTACCCTGAGCTACCGTAATGGTTATAGCACCATCATTTGATGGTCCAATATTTCCAGGGTTACAAGAAATGTTTTGCACACTAATATCACTGAATAGTGCTGCAGATGATACATTAACTTGGCCAGAATTGAAGGTATAGCCTAGGGGCGAAGGATCATCATTTCCAATCGTTTCGTTGATATTAGTACTTTCAATAAACCGTACGGGACTATTGGTACCAAAATTACCTATTACATTAAAGCATAAGTCGAAGATTACGGTGCTATCAGGCAAGGTAATACCATCGGGTAGTGCAAAAGGGAATGGCCAGGAAAGATTAAGCGTACCGCTATTTGTGTCAATGATAAAACTGGAAGCATTCAGATTAGACCCAGCTAAAATAGGATCGATATTCAAAATGTTGTCAAAGTCTAGTACGGTAGGGTCCCACTGTATGTCAAATTGCATAACGCCTACATCAGTAAAGTTCTCGACGGTGATGGGCAAACAAATAGCATCTGAGGGTTCTGCGTTAATAAAAGGCATGGAAAATACCACCGGAGTACAAGCTGTCATATCAACGGAGGTCTGAGTTTGACTGCCTGCTGCGTCTGTCACTGTAATGGTGTAGGTGCCAGATTCAGGAACATAAAAACGGATGCTATCACCGGAAGCAACCGAAGCGTTTTCAACAATCCCCTGTAGGTTAGGATCTGTAGTATTGATTATTGTGATGGTGTAGCGTTCGCCGGGTATAGCCTCAGGTAATCCTCCTTCCAAATTAAAAGAGCCGATGCAAGTCAGACCAGATCGGTTGTTCTGAAGATTAGTGATGCTTAGTTCGTTTAAGTAAACGACTGAGAAGGCTTCGTTTACGCCTACATTTAAGCATGGTCCGGTTTCTCCAGTCACCTGATCAGCTTCATATCGAAGACTGTCAAAATAATTAAATGTTGCAGGCGCAAAAAAGAATTGAACATAATCTCCACCATTGAAGGCGGTTTGAAGTGTACCATCATTAATGAAGGTCATATCCCCATCGGGGGTATTACCTCGCGTAGCCCAGAAGGCATCTAATCGCTGCTCCCATTGGCCATTAAGGAAAATGGAGTCTTGCATGTTGAGGCAGGAGTCCGCAATGAGGTCCGAGTAGGCTGGTCCGCTTACACTAGGCGAACAATCATAAAATAAATAGCCAATACCTGGGGTTGTTGTTGTTAATGGGTCCGTACTGACGTTACTATTTTCGTTGTCGATGATCAAGGAATCACCAAATGGAAGATAGATGACTGGTTCGGTAATCGGATTACCCTGGGGGTCCTGAATGGTTACCTGACCTGCGTCATTGGTACATAGCATTCGCAGTTGCGCTGATGGCCGTTGACTACCCTCGATCTGAACGCGCTGTACGGTTTGAGCAAAAGCAAAAGAAAAGGAGAACGTGAGCAGGGAAAGAATTGTGCTTACCTTTTTGAGCATGACTAGGTAATTGTGTAATTATTATTAGCTAAGCAAGTTCCTGTTAGATCACTTCAAGATGTATTTTCCGCAAAGTGAAAGAAACCTAACGGTTATCAATCAGAACACACCTCTGGAAAAATGAGATGATATTCATTATGCCAAGCTAACGAATGGGGAGGCGCGAAAAGTATGTGAAGCCACTTTCCTACACTATGGTTTAACGCTTTGACCGGGTCTGGAGCGCCCATCCTTTCTTGGCGGCACGAAGCTAGTTAAATTGATCGGTGGAGCAGAATAAAAACAAAAAATCCCGACGATTTCGCCGGGATAACCAAATTTCTCACGTAAAAATTTTTTGCTTTTACTTTTTCTTAATGAGGATTATAATTCAGATAAGTTCTTCACATTTCCTTTAAATCCTTTGACTGCAAGTGCTTTTTGGAAGCGAATAGCCTGTTCTTCAGACTCAAATTTTCCGACAACGACCTTAAAAATCGTTTTTTGATAATCATGGTCATTTCGAAAAAGATCTGCTTTTGTATTGACTTTTCCTTCAAGCTTTGTAATGAAAGGGATGGCATTTTCATAGTTGCTAAATATTCCAACTTGAACACCATAGAATTCTTTGATTTGTGATTTAGGCTGCACAATATCGGGCGTACTAGAATAAGTATTTTCTTGGTTGTAAGAAGAGGATACATAATGATGCTGATTGGCGTAATTAGGTCTGGTACTTGCACCAGCTAGAATAGTTGGTTCTGGCACAGGCATGTATATCTTTTCGTGAGCAAGTTGGTCT
>JABSSK010000058.1:14029-17600 GCA_013214265.1 Saprospiraceae bacterium
AAGTGCTCCGGCAGCAGGGGAAATTGCCAAATCAGATTCGAACTTATATCGCGGCGTATTGTACTTTTGTAATAAATCGAGTAATTCGTTGGCTGACAGGGTTTTTTCAACTTTAGTAAGGAGTTGCCCCGATGTATTAAAGATCAAAAAGGAAGGTAGCTGCTCAATCTCATAGGCTTCTTTTTCTTTAAACCCTTGAAAGTCATCAACATCGAGTTTGACAGAGACCACATTGCGCTCAACAAATCGCGATAAATTATAGTCTTGAAAGGTATTGCGCTCAAGCCACTGGCATGGCATACACCAAGAAGCTGTAAACGAAACAAACAAAAGCTTGTCTTCTCTAGCTGCAATGGCTTTACCTTCTTCTACACTGACGCTAAAGAATGGGACGCCTACGGCAAAAATTGAATTAGGTACAAGCAATAAAATCCCCAACAGGCATGCTGCTGGTACAAAAATCCTTTTCATGAGAATGTGGTTTTCTAGCCAGACACTCAGGGGTAGATCGTCTGGTACGTTCTTAAATCAATACGATAATGTGTGGGCTAGAACGTTACATTAGCTTAGTTCTGAACGTCTTAATCGGCGACGGTTAGATAACAAGGGATGTGTTGCTGTAACGTTTTAAACGAGGATTGTAAGAATAGAATAATCAAATATATAAAAAATATATTTATTTATCCAGCCTTCGTTGGGGGGAGCGGATTATTTTTTTCCATTTCCGAAGTGGTTCAATAGTGAGCGATGCTCATTTAACAAAGCTTGTGCGGTGTCGTACAGTTCTTCGAAGTGCATAGCGACAATTTGCATCTCTTTGGACATTTCGCCACCTACCATTTTGAGTTTGTAGCGGCAGCATGTGCTTAAACCATCTATAACCTGCTCCAATTCGTTTGCGCGCTGCAAATAGGACTGGAGAGATTCGTCAGTATGGAAATTCGGATTTTTTCGACTTGCCTCTCGAGCTGCTCTCAGTGTTTCTTCGTTTCTGAGATCAACTTGTGTTAGATAGACTATAGATACGTCGAACAAATGAGAAAGTTTCAGCAAATTACAAATTTTCGGTTCTGCTGTTCCGTTTTCATAGGAAGCAATGTTGCCACGGTTCAAACCAATTCTATTGGCGAGTTCTTCCTGACTAATACGCATACCTTTTCGCAAAATCCTGATGTTAGAATTTAGGTGCGTGGTATTGTAACCTTGCTTTACAATATCCATATCCATACTAATTTTCTACCTGACGAATGTTTAATCGATGTCTTGAACTACAAAATAATACAAATCAACCGGTTATTTAGTTTATAACCGTTAAAAAATTTAACGGATCACCCAAATCCTGTCAATAAATTGTCATTATCAATACAATTTGGATTCCTTTTGGGGTTATAAGTTAAAAATTCTTGCATTATATTGTAGATACACGTATTTTTGATAAAAGTTTTTACAATTGGGTTGAAAATAAAAATCACCGACAATGATATACGCTATTCAAAATCAAATTCAAGAACAACTCGATGCAATCAGTGGATCTTTGCGGGCTTTTTCATTAAAACTAACTGGTAATGCATCTGACGCAGAAGATCTTTATCAGGATACAGCACTTCGTATCATTACGAATGCAGATAAATATCGTCAAGGAACCAATTTCAAAGCATGGGCCGTAACGATAATGCGTAATATTTTTATAAACAATTACCGCAAGAAGGTAAGGCGCAACATGATCATTGATCAGACGCCTAACAATTATTATCTCAATTCTGGTGACAAAACAGTTATAAATGAAGGTGAGGCCAATGTTGCCTTCGATGAGCTACTATCTATGGTTGACCGCCTTCCAGAAGATTTTCGCCGACCTTTTATGATGGCTTATAAAGGTTTTAAGTACGAGGAGATTGCAGATGAGTTAGAAAGTCCACTGGGAACTATCAAAAGCCGAATTTTCTTTGCGCGTAAGAAGTTACAGAAAATGTATAACGATCGTTATCAGGAAAGAGCATAAAACTTTCTGTACAATAATTAAAATCCATGCAGGGTGCCCTATTTCATTTGGGTATCCTGCTTTTTTTTTATCTAGTACAGTAAATTCAATTATTTACCTAAATTGATAGTGGATTTACTTTATCATTATTTTGTAAAAAAAAATTACAGCGTTAGAATATATGGCTACTTATGTTTTTAAAGGAGATCAGGGTGTTCAAAAATTAAGAAAGAGTCGAAAATTAGTTGGTTTACGACTAAAAGAAGACCTGGACGAGCATACAGATAAATCATATATAGCTGAAGAGCTGATTGATTTTTTAGGAGGTTTTCGGGTTGTAACGCTGGATGCGGATGAGCATGATTTGGACAGCAAATTGGATGAAGTTAGGTCGGATGATGATGTTGCTCTGGGAACCCATGTGTTTTTCGCTGAAGGAAGTAATAAGCCACTTATTCCTACAGGCGAAATAAATATCACATTCGAAATAGGTACAAATGAGGAAGAGCAGTCTATAGTTCTAGACGAATTTGCACTTCAATTGGTTGAAAGGCGGTCTCCTACTTTTGTCATAGCCCATGTTTCGGATGAGTCCCCCAATCCAGTCAAAGCGGCTGCTTCCATGCAGGCATCGTGTTTGGTACGTTTGGCGGAGCCTGATTTCGATACCCTTCTTGATCGTTATGATGTACATCCTCCCGATCCTCTATTAAGTCATCAATGGTCACTAAAAAATGCAGGAAGATTACCAGACAGTAATGTAGCATTGCGGTTTGGGGCGGATGCAAAAGTGGTAGAAGCATGGTCAAAATTAGGTAATTTGGGTGATTCAAGTATTCGATTGGCCTTGATTGATGATGGGTTTGATACTTCTCATCCTGACCTAAAAAATAAAATTAAGGTTCCTTTTGATTTTAGGTATAATAGTAGTCAAATCAAGCAAGGTAACCCAAATTATACTCATGGTACACCCTGTGCTACCATTGCCTTAGGTGCTAGTAATGGCGTAGGGATGGTAGGTGTTGCGCCTACCGCTCAATTTATACCGCTGGAAGGTACATCATTCAGTGACCGTATTACCGAAGCGCAGTTTAACCATTGTATACGTAACCAGGTGGATATTATTAGTTGCAGTTGGGGAACAACGGATCCTGGTAATCGATTGAACTATCGTAAGCGTGAGGCTATTGCAAAGGCCGCACGGGAAGGTCGGAACGGAAAAGGATGTGTCATACTTTTTGCAGCTGGAAATGAAGGGTTAAACACTTTAAACTATTACGCAACGCACCCGGACGTAATTGCGGTAGGTTCCAGTACCAGTAATGACTTGCATGCTTCGTATTCTAATCAGGGTCCTGAACTTACGGTGGTAGCTCCTTCTAGCGGGGAGTGGCCGGTGATGGCCGGCCGTGCTTGGTGGGACCGAGGTAATACAGGCCAACAGGGACAATTTCGATTCTGGGTAGATGGGGTGTCACGAGGTCAAAATTATAAGCATTTCGGTGGTACCTCGAGTTCAACTCCACTTGTTGCAGGTATTTGTGCCTTGATCTTATCTGCCAACCCAAATCTTACGGCACGGGAGGTTAA
>JABSSK010000580.1 GCA_013214265.1 Saprospiraceae bacterium
ATGATGTTATCATTCGGGGAGGTGCCCCCAACGAGAACGTTTATTTTCTGGATGGAATCGAAATTCCAAATATTAATCATTTTGCCACCCAGGGAAGTGCCGGGGGGCCAGTCGGACTGTTGAATGTTTCTTTCTTTGAAGGCGTTACCGTATCCGCCTCCGCCTTTGGTGCACAATACGATAATGCTCTTTCCGGTGTTTTGCAGTTTGATCAGCGAACCGGAAATGATCGGTCATTTAATGGAAATATTCGTGTCAGTTCTAGTGAAGCAGCACTTACCTTGGAAGGACCACTGTTCAAAGGAGATCAGGATAGGGCAAAAACGACCTACATCGTGTCTGCACGTCGCTCGTACCTCCAATTATTATTTAAAGCGATTGGCTTACCTTTTCTACCTGATTATTGGGATTTCCAATACAAAGTCAATCATGAAATAGATGAATACAATAGTATTTACATAACTGGTCTGGGGTCTATTGATGATTTTTCCATTAATGAACTGGACGAGTTTGATCCGGAGCAGCAGGCTGTTCAGGATCAGGTACCTATTATTCGTCAGCAAACCAATGCTGCAGGATTAAGCTGGCGTCGCCGTTTTAAAGATAATTCAGGCCTGATGACCACCACGCTTAGCTTTAATACTCTAGCTAATGATTTCCTCCGTTTTACAGATAATGTGAATGAGGAAGGTCTGTTTTTCAGGAACGATTCCCGGGAAACGGAGGTAAGAATGCGTACTCGTGTCACCCAATTTATTGGCCCCTGGACAGCTTCTTATGGTGCAACACTTATTCGAGGAGATTACGAAAATAATACCCAGGATATAGTTAATGAGGTTACTTTTTCAAGTGCATTACAACTCTGGCGTTATGGTCTTTTTGCCCAAGCGAATCGACGTTTGGCTAATAATCGGATTGGACTTTCCTTTGGTATGCGGGCAGATGCAAATAATTTCACAACCGAAGGTGGGAACCTGCTGCGTACGTTTAGCCCGCGCGCTTCTTTTTCTTATCGACTGGACCGTGATGGCGACTGGTCAGTAAACGCATCTATGGGTCGATATTTTAAGATATTACCTTATACTTCATTAGGCTTTCTGGATGATAACGGTCAGTTCTCAAATCAGGATGCTGATTATATACAAAGTGATCATCTGGTGGCAGGAATCGAATATCTGGTTAGCCCATCAGCACGGTTAACGGTAGAGGGGTTCTACAAAAAATATAACGATTACCCAATTTCTGTGCGGGACGGAATCTCAGTTGCTAATAAAGGAGGGGATTTTGAGGTGTTTGGAAGTGAGGCTATCGTTTCAGAGGGGAAAGGCCGAAGCTATGGCGTAGAATTTCTTTTTCAGCAAAAATTTACCGGTAAACTCTATGCCATTGGTGCTTTAACTTTCTACCGGAGCGAGTTTACCGGATTACAAGGGGCGTATTTACCAGCAGTATGGGACAACCAGGTGCTGGTTTCTGTTCTTGCCGGATACCAGTTTGGTCGTAATTGGGAAGTAAGTGGCCGGTATCGTTATTTAGGTCGTGCACCTTTTGTACCGACAGATCAGGATGCTACCTTAGCTGCGTATCCTGCCATCATCTTGGACTACAGCCAACTGGGTACAGTGCGGTTGGACGCTTTTCAACAATTGGATATCCGAATAGATAAAAAATGGAATTTTCAGGGATTTTCATAAGGTAAACCAGAAGCCTTTGGGCGCGCGAAGCGCGCCGAAAGCTTTTGGGGATCATGATTTGTTATTTTCATTTTATTGTATTTTTCAATTCTGGCCTGTGAGTT
>JABSSK010000581.1 GCA_013214265.1 Saprospiraceae bacterium
TCAATATCAACATCCGCAGTACCTGGCCCAACGGTTTGTATCGTCGTTTCGAGAGAGTCAACAAAATCTCCATCACCATTCCAGTCAATGAACGCGAACAAGTACGCATCATCGATAGGGTTATTGGTTACCGGTACCCGAAAGCGAATGGCTTCACCTGAAATAGTCGGATACGGTAAATTCGTTATTGGGTTGATGAAGTTATCTTCAGTTAAATCTTCATCATCCCGCAGATCTAAATCATCACCATTCGCTTTATCGGAGGGAATACCTTCATTCTCCGCATCTGGTATTGTAGCACCAATATGTAAACTAACGCCTGTCGAATCCATTGAAATTTCAGCGGCTTTAATGCGGTGACTTGGACCAAAGACACCTCCTTCCATATCTGTCAGGTAACGTGGTTCTGGTAAATCACCCCAGTCATAGCCGACAATCGGTACCCACAAATCTTCCACCTCACCATTTACATCATTATCATCATCAGGACCGGTGGATATGAGTACTGCGCTTTGTGTATTCGACAAGCGGAAGCGAGCCCCTACACGCTCAGGGAGTGGATTCGGATCCTGAGGCACATAAAAAGTCACATCATAAGTACCACTTTGACCCGATGGAATAACAACGACATTTGATTTCTGACTTGCATAACTATCTTCAAAGTCACCATCGTCGTTCCAGTCCACAAAACCACGCAAATATGCATCCGAGCCAGTTATATTTTTCACAAAAACTTTAAATACAGCCTGTCGATCCCGAATAATAGAGTCCGGGGGTATAACACCATCTTCATCATCCAATCCGTAGATATCGTCACCTACTGCATTGATCTGCGGCTGACCATTACCTTCACTATCTACAAGGTTTCCAATGCGAAGTGAATCATTCACTAAGTGTCGAGGGCCGCGCAAACCGTCAATAGTGAATACTGTTTCGTAATTATCCATGGCTGTTGAACCCATCGCACCGGGTCCTTCTTCATCCGGTAAATCACCGTAATCATAAGCGGTAACATCGACCAAAAAGTCTTCTACCTCACCGTCAGGAGCGGGGCCATAGGCTTCCGTAATACTGCCACTGGTGAGGCGTACCCGCACCCCTTTGGTACCGGTAGGTGTAGTGGCAGGAATATCAATATTGAATATCTCTTCTATATCACTGGGCAAGACAGTAGATTCGTATCGTTCCGTTCCTTGTTCAAATACCCCGTCTTCATTCCAGTCTATAAAGACCATCAAGGTAGCAGGAGCAGTAGTATGGTTCGTTACCGGAACGGTCAGTACAATGGAGTTGCCGGAAATGAGTCTGTTATCCGTTAGTGGATTGGTGAAATCGGCAGGTGATAAGTCTTCATCATCATTAAGGTCGTTATCATCACCATCGGCCAACGTAGAGGGTAAACCCGTTTGCTCAACATCTGGTGATGTACTACCAATATACATGGACGATTCATAAACGCCCGTCATAACTTCGTAAGAAACCACTTTGTGACTTGGACCAATCAGACCACCTGCATCATCCGTAGCATACAGAGGTTCCGACAAATCCCCCCAATCATAGCCCACAATATTCACCCACATGTCATGTACTTCCCCGTCAATATCATTAGCATCCGACGGACCCGTCGAAAGCTGAACAGAGTCTTTTGATGTACTTAAACGGAAACGAGCCGCTACACGCTCAGGGAAAGGATTGGGCTGCTGTGGTACCGTAAACACCACATCGTAAATGCCACTCTCCCCTGATGCAATACCCACTAGGGGTGCTTTTTGATTTGGCCATCCATCCTCGAAATCACCATCATCGTTCCAGTCCACAAAACCTTGTAAAAAGGCACTATCCCCTGTAGTATTATGAATAAAAACTTGGAAGACGGCAGGTTCGTCCCGAATAATTGTATCGGGAGGTGTAATGCCTTCCTCATCATCAATGTCTGCGATATCATCACCATATGCATTAATCTGAGGTTGACCATTGGCTTCTGCATCGACTAGGGTACCTATCGACAGGTCCGACCGTATAAGGTGGCGAGGACCTCGATTTCCTGCACGGTTATAGTTTGTTTCGTAATTTTCTCGTCCAGTAGCACCTGCCAGGCCTGCAGTTTCTGAATCCGGTAAGTCTGCATAATCATAAGCGGTAACATCGACCAAAAAGTCCTCCACCTCACCGTCAGGAGCAGGTCCATAAGCTTCTGTAATACTGCTACTGGTGAGGCGTACCCGTACCCCTTTAGTACCGGTAGGTGTCGTTGATGGAATGGTAATATTGAATACTTCTTCGGTGTCAGCTGGGTCAACTGTCGATTCATACCGCTCGGTAGCCTGATCAAAAACCCCATCCTCGTTCCAGTCAATGAAGACCATCAAA
>JABSSK010000582.1 GCA_013214265.1 Saprospiraceae bacterium
AACCCATGAAAAATAAAAATTCATATATTGTCAAGTAGAGGTACCATTATTATTCTTCATTTTTATTGAAGTAGAGTTTTTACAAATTGATAATTAACTGTCGCTCCTCAGAGCAAGCACTGATTAATAGTGACACTTTTGACATTCCAAACCGCCTATATCTTCAACGGTTACTTTGGTACGATCACCTTTTGCCATCTCTTCGTGATACTTTTCGTACGATTTGTAGTACTCATTATCATTGAATTGTACTTCCGTTTCCCGGTGGCAGTTCACACACCAACCCATGGACAAGGGTGCGTGCTGGTAAACAACCTCCATTTCCTCTACGGGGCCGTGACAAGTTTGGCATTCAACCTTTCCGACAGAAACGTGCTGCGCATGATTGAAGTAAGCATGATCAGGTAGGTTATGCAGGCGCACCCACTCTATTGGACCAAATACTTTATCGTCAGCAGTACGCTCATTGGTTAATGACGAGACGATACCCTGCCATTGGTCTTCAATTATTTGTTCACCTTCATCATCTAAGCCGCCATTTTCTTTGATGTAGGTATCCCCGATCCATCTTTTATAGATGCGTTCTAGATCTTTTCGGCTCATATCTTCTACACCTTCGATGTAAGTATTCGAATTGGGATCCCAGCCAATAGAAGCATATATTTTGGTAATCTCTGCGGTGCCATATTGAGAACCAACTTTAATTGCGGAATGGCAATTCATACAGGTATTGGCCGCTGGAATTACGGAATGTTTTGAACGGCGGGCACCGTCGTGACAATACTGACATTCAATTTTCTGCAGACCAGCGTGTGTAGCATGTGAAAATTTGATTGGCTGTTCGGGTTCATATCCTTGTTGGCGCCCTAACATGATGGCATTATTTACAGTAGTATATCCGCCAAGAACTACCAACGCAAAGATTACGAAAGCAATAACACCTTTACTGGTCAGTACTTCTACTAAAGTACGGCGGCGGGCGTTGGTATCACCTTCCCGCAGCTTCACCATGTAATTTAGATTAGAAATAATCCGCGCTAGGACCACCGCTAATACTCCAAGGATGCCTGCCAGAACAACAAACAGAAGCGTATTGTCTTCTTCCTGAACAATGACTTCTTCAGCAGCAGGACCTGCTGGCTTTCCAGGTTCATTTCCGGTGTAAACGGCGTCGATGTAAACCAGAATGTTGCTGACTTCCGAATCCGTCAGATTCGGGAATGCGTTCATCGCGTTTTTGTTCCAGGCCTCGTAAATTTCAACCGCCCTTGGATGACCAGTTTGAATCAAAGCCTGAGAATTGCGAATACAGCTGTAGAGATCTTCTTGCGGATAGTCTGACCAACGCTCGGCAACACCACCGAGGGCAGGACCGGTCATGTCATCTACCATGCTCTTGTTATGGCATTGAGCACAGTAATTTCTAAACAAGGTTTTCCCTTCGGAAAAAGCTGCTTCATCTACACCTCCGCCATTTTGTGCAGGCAGCACCGATACGATCATCAAAAGAGAAAAGATGAGCAAAAATCGGTTAATCAACGACTTAAAAATCATGTTGTGTCAATATTTACGGTTGTTCCTTTTTTGTTTGTTGTACTGTCACATTTTTGTCAGCGCAAAGATATATTGCGCACAACTATTTTAACAGAGATTTATAGAATGCAACTACTATTTAGACTGTATCTAAACTATTTTCAAGCAATTAAAATGCCGAATACCAAAAACTTTATCCTGACTCTGTTTCATTTTCCAAATAATTCTTTCCAATGCTATATTTTTCCCTCATAAAAGGGAACGAATAATTTCATTTTCCAAATCACACAGCAACGGGTGCTTTTATGAGCGGATGAGGATTATATCCGATTAATTTTATGTCTTCATATAAAAAACCATCAATTTTTTGAACATTCGGGTTCAGTTTCACCTTTGGAAGTGGTCGAAAAGGTCGACTGAGTTGTTCTTGGGTTTGCTCCAAGTGGTTTGTGTAAAGATGTACATCACCGAAGGTATGTACGAATTCTCCACATCCCAGTCCGCATATTTGAGCAATCATCATTGTCAATAGGGCATAGGAAGCTATATTAAACGGCACGCCTAGAAATGCATCTGCCGACCTCTGATAGAGTTGGCAAGAAAGCTTTCCTTCGCTGACGTAGAACTGAAACAAGACATGGCAAGGGGGAAGTCCTGCTTTAGCCATGATCGGGATATCCACTGGGTTCCAAGCGGAGACGATCAATCGCCGAGAGTTTGGTTTTTTCTGGATATCGTTGATCACATTAGTAATTTGATCGACGCCCGAAAAATCACGCCATTGCCTGCCATACACGGGACCTAGCTGACCCCATTTTTGGGCAAAGTGTTCAT
>JABSSK010000583.1 GCA_013214265.1 Saprospiraceae bacterium
ACAACTTTCGATTGATCCTCATAAACACCCTTTACTATTCCTATGACCTCAAAAAAGAACTCTCCATCAAATGAGAGTTTTCGACCTAGTGCACTTTCATTAGGAGAGATAAGTTGGGCTAACACATCATTTATAATGATATTTGACAACCTGTCTTTAATATCGATTTCATTAAAAGAACGCCCTTCCTTAATGTCTATACCTAAAAGATTAAAATAGTTATCATCTACCCCCTTAATACCACTTTGATACCTTTTGCTACTTTTCAACTCTATCAAGCCATTTGAAAAAAAACGAAAACCAACCAAAGGAGAGGAAGACTGGCTAACTAACTCAACTTCATTTAACTCTAACAACTTCGTTTTCAACCCTTTCAATGTAATTTTAATAGCGTCATCGGATATGTTAGAACTTGGAGGATATCCAAGTTGAATGTTCAAAACATTATCCATGTTATATCCCAATTTTTGATTAATTATCTCTAACGAATCTTGCATTAGATTTACGCTAACAAAAATAATTGTTGTGGCTGTAGCAATTTGGCTTACAAGCAAAATTTGACGGACTCGTTTCGACACCTGTGAACCAACACCTTTACCCGAAGATTTCACAACTGAACTAAGATCTCTATAATTGATAAAGCGCTGTCCCACTAAAGTAAATATGTATGCAAACAAAAAGGAAATGAATATTGCTAATATTATAGTAAAAAAATTAATTGAAAGTTCAGTCGTTCGAGGTAGAAAATCGGATAAATATAATTGTACTAAATCAAAACCTACTGAGGATAAATATAAAGCGATTATGGTGGATATGCTCATGATCGTAATAGCTTCCATAAACAATATATTAGAAATATGTTTTTTCCGAGCGCCGACAATACTATGTATAGCCAATCTTCGTTGTTGTTCAATTCCCTTAGAAATGTACAAATTTACGATATTTACAAACGCAATCACTACAAGTCCTATTGAAGCAATTAAAAATAAATATATAGTTTTAGTACTATCTCCCAAAATAATGGAATCTAGAGTAGCTAGCTTTAATTTGGCTGACCAGCCAATAAAATTTTCATTACCCTTAACACCCGACTGCCATTTTTGATTATATGACTCTGATATTATTTGTTCTGAATGATTCAGCAGTTTATTAGTAGCTAATTTTCCAATATAAATTTGTTTAGAGTCCATCCACCCCCAGTTATTTAAAGCTCTCTTGGGTGTAGGGTTATAATCCCATGGAAACCAGATGTCTGTCTTTAACCCTACATCTAAGAGCTCCGGTTCAGCAAAGTTTTCGGATAAAACACCAACAATCTTAAAGCTAATGTTGCGATGATGTATTTTTTTATCAATAATATCAGGGTCACTATTGAAGTGATATTGCCACATTCGAAAACTAATAATAACTACAGGTTGATTCTTATTTATAGACTCTCCATCATCAAACGTTCTTCCTAATGCCGTTTGGGCATTAAATAGAGTAAACCACTCCGGAGTTACATAAGCACTTTTAAAATTTGACTGCGACTCATCTATCTCAAGAATCAGACTATCATAATAAGTTAATGAACCTTTACTAAATTCCCGTTGATTCTTATAGAACTCTATCAATGATGGATATGAAAATGATTGACTCTTTATTTTTCCTGATTTATCACTCAAAGAAGGGCTCACTCGATACAATCTATCCTGTTCTGGATAAGGCAAAGGCTTAAATAATAAAAAATAGCTTAAAGTGCAAATACACAATAGAGTTCCGAGTGTAATTGCCATAGTTGAGACAATCGTTAAAAGAAAGTTTATATTTTTTTGCAAATTTATAAACGTATATCTAACATAAAAAACAAACATTTTTACTATATCCTATTGGCTAATTGATACATTACAAAAAACTTTCATTTAATAATGTAGCAAATAACAGATATCGCACTAATATTACAGGGCAAACGGGTCTTAATTAACCAATTGTCAACCCAACCATAAGTACCTTCATCATATAGTCATCATCCCAACCCGATTTTAAACGTTTATTTTTGACACCTAAGCGTATACTTTTTTCATTTTTTAATAAATTAAGAGCGACTTTATTCATTAATGCAAAGTTTTCAACTGCATGACCACTTCTCAGCCGATTGTAATCTTCGTTGAAGCTAACATCTAGTTGCCAGTGAAGTTTATTCTCAACATGCCAATGAGTTCTTATTGCATGGCCAATAAATTCCGCGGATTTATCGTGATGACTAGTGATGTAATAGCGGCGCTCATAACTTTCTTTTCCATTCATTTCCCTTGTAGATTCGATCATGGCTATTCCCCTTATACTTTTCCATCGCGGGTGAATATCTTTTAACCAGTCGACGTCAC
>JABSSK010000584.1 GCA_013214265.1 Saprospiraceae bacterium
CAAATAATTGATTGTATCGTTCTTCTGCAGTAAGTGCCAAATGAGAAACTACTCTGCTTTCTAAAACAGAAAAACACTTGGCTAAAAACATTTTTTCTAACTTATCCCACCTTGGCACTCTTGTTGAAATTTTGTTGTAATCCTCCTTTGAAATCGCCAAAAGTTCTACATCCGTCATTGCTTGATAGCTTACTTTTGATTTTTGGTCAAATAGGAAACCCGATAAATCAACAGCAAAATATCCACTTGTAGAAAACCACTTTGTTATTTCTTTATCATTCACATATAGGAATTCACGAAGTATTCCCTTTTCCACGAACCCCATTTGTTTTACGTATTGACCTTCTTTCAAGAAATAATCTTCTTCTGAAATTACTTTTGACTTAAAGAAATCCTTTATCTCTTGAAATTCACTTTCAGTAAATCCAAAGGTTTGAATTATATGATTTTTTAGTTCAGACATCTGTTCTTTGTTCGTCTATATGGCATACAACGGTGAGTATATGCGGCGTGACCAGCTTTTGCTGGGCATGACCGTCATATACATTGTTATGGGCTGGCTTTTCTTTCTTTAAATTTATTTACAAACCAATTTATTATGTATTCAAATCTTTGCTGGTCAAGTTTATGTCCTCCTTGAAATTCTTTACAATGATAGTTTTTCTCAGGATTAGGTTTGCCAATCTCCTTCTTTACAGATTGGTAAATTTGTTTGGCATCTTGAGAATATTTATCCGAATCTGCAGAAACAATTAGTATTTGTCTTGGGTAGACCAATTTCAGTAAATCATCAATGTCATATTTCGTTGTAAAATTTGGAATTACTTCTGCCATTTCTATTCCTGTATTATTAGCGAATTTTGTTTTATAGCTGCATACGGCACCACTCGAACAAGAATATTTAATTCTATCATCGAAAGGACTATGGAATATGACAGTATTTCCTCCATAAGAATGTCCTAAAATACCAACGTTATTAATCTCGATACCCTTTTGTTGCATCAATAAACTAATACCAATTGATGAGTCTTCGATTACCTTTTTCATTAAAGATTTTCCCCTCAATATTCGATAGCACATTTCATTATAATGTTGCAACCAATCATTATCTGGATTAGAGTCTGGTTCTATGCCGCTTTTGTTTGTTCTTCTGTCTTCAAAACAAATTGAATCAGGAGCAAGTGAAATAATTCCTTCTTTTGCAAGTTCTGGGCAAAAAAATTGATATGGGTCTCCACTAATTCCAGCCACTTCACTTTTCCCCAAATGTCTTTGTCCATTATGTTGATGATGAACCAAAATGCCTCCAATGATTTGTCTTGCTTTGGGAATAAACAAATAAGCTCTTATTTTATCATTTTCACTGCCAAGATATTCAATCAAAAGCCTTTTAAATTCATCCGTCTCGTATGTATCTATTAATTTAGATTCTACTTTAGATTGATGAATTGTAATTCCCAAATATTTTTTGATTTCATTTGTCATCCTTTTTTATTTTCTCTTGCTTGCCCATAACGTTTTGGGTATGTTGTCGTAGCTGACGTTAGGAAGCTTATGCAATATACCCATTGTTGTAAAACGTTTTTATTTAATTCCGAATGGTTTAGTTTTTAACTCACTTTGCCATTTGGCTCCATATTTTCTATTCAGATAATCGAATATCATTTCGTTATTTTCTATTGTTTTTTTAAAAGATATTGGGTCTATGACACAATTTTCTTTAACAAGTCCAATTCCATATTTTTCTTTAAATCTCACATATTCTTCTGGGATTGAACTATCAATTCCGTTCATTATAAAATTTAAAGTTCCATTTAAAATTCTATCTTCGATTTGTTCGTCCGTTAAATCAGTTTCTAAATTCATTGGGAAAGAGTAAATTCCACCGCTTTTAAAATCGGTTTTTTCCATTAACCATACTGTAATTGTGTTTTTTCTTTTATTAATTCTGGTTGGATAAGAAGTGTAAACAGTAAAATCATTAGAAACAAAACTGAATTGATATTTTCCTTTTTTCGGCAAAGTGATTTTAAAACTTTCTGCTTGAGAAACCTCAATTTTTTTGTTCAGGTCAATAATTGTGAATTCTCCTGATTTAAATTCTTTGTCCGTTAAGTTCTCAAATACAACAGTAGCCACAATTTCAGTCGCAAAACCCATTGAAGTGAACAATGCCAATGTCAAGGTCAAAATTATTTTTCCCATAAATTCTATTTTTTTAAAAGATGATATTCAATTTTTTTTGCAAAATTTCGGTCTTAAATGTTTTACAACGTTCCGTGCAACTGCCGTGGCATTACACGCATTATTTCCATCAATATAATATTTTATCCATTATCTCCTAT
>JABSSK010000585.1 GCA_013214265.1 Saprospiraceae bacterium
TCTGGGTGATAATATGCTGGTCTTAAACCATTAAGCCTAAACCCTAATGGTTATGTTTGGAATTATAGCTCTCACTTCCTGCTCCAGTAACTTCTCCAAAAAGGTGTTGTCCGTACGTGACATGATTACAACCGGATTGTTGTTCTTCATCTCTACCTGCTTAATGACACCTCTTACCATTTCTCCCTTACGGAAAAAATCACCCCGTATCATCTCGTTCCTCGGAAGCACAATCTCGTTGCCCGTAGCATCGTCCAGAATAAGTAACTCTTTCTTTAATACCTGATTTACTTCACCTACCACAATATCACTAACCCGATCAATATAGCGCTTGTAGATTTCATCTTTTTCCAACTCCATAATTCTGGAAATCAATGTCTGACGTGCCGCCATTATCGCACGACGACCAAAGTCAATCAGCTGGAGCTGCTCGTAACATTCCTCACCAACCTCATAGTCTTCATCAATCGATAAGGCTTCTGATATCGAAATCTGACTGCGGTCGTCCGTTACTTCTCCGTCAGGTACAATCTCCCGCACTCGCCATAATTCCAAGTCACCCTTCTGGGTGTTAACAATAACATCAAAGTTGTCATCCGACCCGTATTTCTTGCGAATCAAGGTTCGGAAAACATCTTCCAGAACCCGCACCATGGTTGGCCGGTCTATATTCTTCCCGGCTTTAAATTCCGAGAACGTATCTACCAAATTCATAGGCTATGGTTTAAAATGATATTTTAACTTTTGCTTTTTCAATTTCCGCGAAAGGAATCTCAACTTCCACTTTCTCTTTTACTTTCTTCTTTCCTTGTTTCACTGTATGCTCTTCTTCCAATACAATTTTTTCCGTATCTACCTGCCGCAAAATACCCTTGCGGGGCTTTTCCTCATCCCGAACTTGAATCTCCATCTTCCGACCAATATTCTTGGGGTATTGACGAAAAACCTGTAAAGGCCGGTCCACACCAGGAGAGGACACTTCCAATACATACTTTTCACCTAGCCACCCCTCCGCATCAATGTGTTCCTCCAAATAACGACTGATCCTCCGACAAGTACTAAAACTGATACCACCATCGCTGTCAATAAACACCTGAAGCTTCTTGTTGGCACCCATCTTGGTCTCAATCAAAAAACAATCCGAAAACTCCGGGTCCTTAAACTTGATGTCCAGTAGATCAACAATCTTTTCTTCCACGATCAATATCCCTTTTCGTAAACGATTAATCATAACAAAAAACGAAAAGAGGGAACCGTGCGATTCCCTCTTCGAAATGTTGTTCTTAACAACTGGCGCAAAGATATGACTTTTTTTGGGTAAAATCCAGTCAATCACTTTAAAGCCCTTGGTGTACCCTGCGAATTAAAAGTTTCAGAAAGATTTGAAAATACCTTTGCTTCCGCAGAACTCCCCTTTTACTATCTTTGTTATTCATTCAGAATGTGATTATACATTTTCCGGCTAAAACGTTTTTTATGCACACTGAAGAGTTACTGCACCGGGCGCTCCAAAGCCAACATCTTACCACAGAAGAAGGGGTTTTCCTGTTTGAACAAGCAGCGACAGCAGAATTGATGTTTGTAGGGAACAAGTTGCGCCAAAAACATGTGCCTGGCAATCAGGTAACTTGGATCATCGATCGTAATTCCAATACCACCAATGTATGTATTGCTAACTGTAAATTCTGTAACTTCTACCGCCGGCCAGGCCACCAAGAAGCATACATCACGTCAATCGAGCAGTACAAAAAGAAAATCGAAGAAACATTCGCTTTCGGTGGTGAACAGCTGCTCCTTCAAGGTGGGCACCATCCGGACTTAGGGCTCGATTACTACGTTTCCTTATTCAAAGAGCTTAAGACGTTGTATCCTGACCTGAAATTACACGCACTAGGGCCACCCGAAATTGCACACATAGCTAAGTTGGAAAAAGCAAGTCATATGGAGGTACTCCAAGCCTTAAAGGATGCCGGACTGGATTCTTTGCCCGGCGCCGGAGCTGAAATCCTCGCTGATCGCGTTCGACGACTGATCTCCAAAGGTAAGTGTGGTGGCCAAGAGTGGCTCGATGTTATGCATGCCGCCCACCACGTAGGCCTTACCACTTCAGCAACCATGATGTTCGGTCATATCGAAACAAATCATGAACGCATGGATCACCTAGTTCGAATTCGGGAAACGCAAGCCATCAAACCCGCAGATGCCGTTGGGTTTATCGCTTTTATACCATGGCCATTCATGGATGAAGATACCATTCTGAAAAAGCTCAAACGGGCTCGTAACGAATCAACAGGCGACGAATACGTGCGTATGATCGCCATGAGCCGTATCATGTTACCCAAT
>JABSSK010000586.1 GCA_013214265.1 Saprospiraceae bacterium
AAACTCGACACGCTTCATCTTCATTTGCAATACATCCTTAGCGCTTACTGAGCTCAGAAAATCAACCCAACTCTTTTCTATGCTTAACAATTGCTTTAGCTCTCGATTTCGACTGGCATTATAAAGTTCTTGTTCAATGAGATTCCGTTTTAAGTCCAGTTTTTTTAAGCACGTAAGAAAACGGTAAACATTATGTTCCAGTATTTGGAGAATGAACTGCTGAAAATCGTCAGGTTGGAAATTTTTCACCTTATCCTCCAAAAAACGCTCTAGTACTGGGTTTTCCGTCGACGTTATGGTAATTAAGCATTCTTCTGTTAAAATGATGCCAATAGGTATGGTCACATAGATAGCTCCATTCTCATCATCACCTTCATTTAAAACTGGTGTATTGATCAGAATTAGCTTGATCTCTTCTTCAACTTCATAACGCGACCGCTCATCAATATCAAGGGAGTCTGTCAGGAAATCCATCGGAATATCATAGAATTGAGAAACTTCTTCCAGCTCTTCCTGACTAAAAGGAGGAGAAATATTGATCCAGCACTGCGGTTGTTGTTTGTCCAACTCCAGTAACCGCCCCTCGACTTTAGTATAATATCGAACCATATGGGGTGCTTTACAGAGCCGCTGAAGGCTTCATTTCCAATGAAGCACAAACATACAACATATGCTTCGTAACAACAATGCTGCATTAGGTCATCCTCCACTTAAATTACACTACGCCTCCTGTTTGGCAAGTGGCGCAATAAAGAATTCGTACACATCCATATCCGCAATACCCGCAAAACCCCATTGCGGAGGACGCCCAATCCTGAGTCGATAATAATCCGCAATGATATCTCCCTGCTGCTCGTAATTAAAGTCCATTAAAGTCTTCCCCTTTGCAGCCATTTCCCTTAATTGACGTACCCCACCATAATTGTATCCTTCCCGAGAATAATAGGCACGCAAAGCACGTGGTATGTAAGCTAATCCTTGATGATGAAACTGCCATACATGCATGAGTTCGTGTATCAACAGTTCTTGGCTGATTGGGCCCCACAGATTAATGGTATATCCGCTTACATAACATATCCCCGACCGACGTGTACCTATAAAAGCCTGTTCGTCAATGCGTACTCGATCCCAACATATGCTATCACCAAAAATGCCCTGAGCAGCTGAACGTTCTTCTGGTTTCAAACCTCTCGTTTTCCATTTACCCATATCCGCTACACACTCATACCACTCCATAACACCAAGCATCTCAACCGTCAGACAAAATAAATCAACGACATAAACACCAGCTTTAGCTATCGATACCGGGAAATAACAAAGGCTATAGCGCCATGCCCGCTTGAATCGCCTAGGCATCCACCAGAAAGCTTGAATCAATCGCAACCAGCAAAGGCTAAGCTTAGTCCAAAGTATACTAATACAGGAATAATCAGCAGCGCCCATCGATGGCTATTTGAAACGTATGGCTTTGATTGGATCAATCCGTGTCACCAAATAAGAGGGGACAATCAGAAAAAGCAGTGTAATCAGTAGCGTAGCCACATTTAATAATACAATGATCCCGACATTCAAATCTATTGGCGCGTAGGATAAATAATAGTTTTCTTCCTGCAGTCGAATGACCTTCCCATACTTTTGTATCAAACACAAACCAATCCCCACTGCATTACCCCATAATACCCCCACACTGATAATCCGAGCTGCATAATAGAGAAAAATCTTGCGAATACTCCAATTAGAAGAGCCCAGACTTTTTAAGGTTCCCACCATATTGGTGCGTTCCAGAATCAAGATCAATAGGGCAGTGATCATATTAATAATTGCCACAATTACCATCAAACTAAGGATCACAATCTCATTAACATCCTGCAATGCTAACCATTCAAATATCTCAGGCAATTTCTTGCGAATGCTTTCCGCAAAAAGCGAATTGGGTAACTCTTCCAAATAAATATACTCGCTCAGCGCATCCAAGTCCTCAATATGATCTACAAAAACCTCAAATCCACCAACCTGATCTTCAGTCCAACCAATTAATTGCTGAATTTTACGAATATCAACCAGTGCAAATTTACGGTCATACTCCTCCAGCCCCGTTTTGTAAATCCCCGAGACCGTAAAGCGCCTTTGTAATTGTTCACTATTTTCGGAGACGAACGTAATCGTGAATGTATCGTCTACATCCACTTTCAGACGCTTAGCCGTTTGTTGAGAAAGTAGTATCTGGTTGCTCGCCAAAGAATCAACCCAAGCAATGGTGTCTCCTTTCACCATAAATTGTTCCATAAACTGCCAGTCAAAATCCTCAGCAATACCCTTTAATACAATACC
>JABSSK010000587.1 GCA_013214265.1 Saprospiraceae bacterium
ACTCACCCAACAAGCCATACGGGCAGCACGAGCAGCTGGCACTATAATTCAAAATCATATGCATAAGCCTGTCGTGGCCAAGCAAAAAGAAACGGGTGGTAACAGCTATGCCTCACAAGTAGTTACAATTGTTGATAAAAAATGTGAATCCATAATCTTATCTCACCTATCAGCCGTATCTCATAAATATGACTTGGCTACCCTGTCAGAAGAAACCGAAGACGATAAGAGTCGATTCGAAAAAGATTTCTTCTGGTGTATTGATCCATTAGACGGAACCCTTTCTTTTATTAATCAAGAACCTGGCTTTTCTGTATCGATTGCCCTGATTGCCAAAGATGGCACCCCCCAGATTGGTGTAGTATTCGACCCCTCCACCAATCACATGTATCACGCCATCCGGAAAAAAGGTGCCTTTAAAAATGGAAAACCCTGGAAACCAAATAATGTTAATGACTATCTGACTTATGTTACGGATCGAAAATTAAAAGAGACACCCCATAAAAACGAAATAGAAATAATTTTAGGTGAAAAGATGCAACAATTAGGCCTAAAAAGGGTTAAGGAAATTGCTGGTGGAGGTGCCGTTATTAATGCAATCCGTGTGCTTGAAAATGGACCCGCATGCATGCTTAAATTTCCCAAAAAAGAAAAAGGGGGGGGCAGCATCTGGGATTACGCTGCTTCAGCCTGCATTTTTCAGGAACTTGGTCTGCCTGCTACCCAGTTTAATGGCAGAAAACTTAACCTAAATAAAAAAGAGGGCACCTTCATGAATGATGAAGGCATGTTTTATGGTAATTTCCGGCGGCAGTAAGCCATCATAAATGAACCGGTAATACAACCGTAAAAGAAAAAACCTGTTGTAATTTTATCAATACAAATGTCTGGTACATATCAAACCCTTTCATTTATTCGCAAATTCATAGTGTTACTTTCAAGTATACAAGAAATTCTGTATCTAGGGGTGGCAATACTAAAATCAATATTATGCTGCAAAGACAATTCGATAAGGTAGTCAAAGAATTCTTCCCAAATGCAATGGACGCGAAGGATACTTCTATCCACTACCTAGGTAAAATGCAAATCGAGCATAAGCTCGACGTATCAAAAGTACTGATGGCAACTTCAGTTTGCTCCGATGACATCAATGTGCCGTCAACTACATTTTTCAATGTGCTTTTCGGACCATTTGTAATGGGTGGCCTTGGTGGTATACCTTTTGTTGGACGCACTGGTATGACTGCCTTTGCACACCATATCCCAGATGAAGGAAGTGCTTTTATCTTCTACGGACCACACATCGGTGTCACGTTGGAAGGAGGAATCGGTAAAATGTACCGCCCACGTCAGGAAAAGGAAGGTTTCTCCTGTGGAGCCTTAATGCTTGCACTAAGTCGTTTCCAAGACGAAAGCTACGCACCAGTAATGAATGATGATGACTATCAGCAAATGAAACTGGAAGAAAGCTTACTCCCTTACAAAGAGGAAATCCTACAAAGTGATAACCAAGAAAAAGCTATTACGGAAGCAACCTACGAAATCATCCACAATAAAATTTATGAGAATTTAAAGGCTTGTAAGGATGAATTCCATGTTGATCGTGTAACGCTGCTGGGTGGAATTATTATCAATACTGACTTTGGTGCTGATGATTACTTCGATGCCAGAAACTTCGATGTCGTTGACATGAAAAGCCTGTAATGCGCATTAACAAATGCTAAATAAAAAAGTATAAGGAGCTACATTGCCCCTTATACTTTTTTTTATCCCAGCAGTGCTGGCCTATCGCTTATTTGATATAAACAAAGCGCTCTAATCGTGCTAATTCCTTATCGTCTACATATTTACCAATTTCTTTTTTGAATTGCTCCATATTGCTATAAGGACGATATTCTTCAAACTCATGAGCCATACGGTCACCAACACCTGGTATTAATTGAAAGTCTGCCTCCGCTGTGGTATTTAAGTTAAAAGGAACAAAAATTTTCCGATATAACGCCTCTTTATCTAAATCTTCACCAACCAATGCATCCAAGTCGTTCATAACCATGAACGGCCGATTCTCTATGATTTGTTTAATTAAATCTGCTGATAAGCCTGCCGCCGTCAAATCAGCTTCAGTAGCTAGGTTAGCATTAAAAACCGCAGCACTTGCTACAGTAGTATCCGCCGTTTCCGCCGCTGTAACTTCTGTACCTTCAGCAATAGAATCCGCTTCCTGCTCTTCTCCACTTGAAGATTGACAGCCTACCAACAATAAACCGAATAGTGCGGTTCCAATTATGAATTTTGTGAACTTCTTCATCGT
>JABSSK010000588.1 GCA_013214265.1 Saprospiraceae bacterium
TGGGCAATCGCAACGTTGATTGAGTTACTAATTGGCTATGCTTTAGTAGGTGGGTTTAAAGAGAAAGCATAGCTTTTTGAGTTTAAAGAATAATGAAAATCAATTTAGTATTAGGAGAGTTTAATGGGATTATTTGATATTTTTAGAAAAAAGAAGCAGAAATCGGCATATGACGAACTCATGGATATACCCGGCATGAAAGAGCAGAAGGAACTTTTTGAACTGATGTCTGAAATGAACAAAGCCGGATGTACTGAAGATGAAATGCCTAACGGCATCGGTGAGTTTGGTTTAGTTCCCAGTAATCCAATTCCAACCAACACAGTCCAAGGAAGCATATTATACTTAGGTGGATTAAGAACGACAGACGGAACAAGTGTTAACAACACTAGAATAGGGTCGTTTGGCGCTGAAAATATCGATAAACCTATAGACGCATATAAAATCACTCATCAAAATGGTAGTGAAATTGCTACAATCTATATATCTCCATACCAAGCGATAAATTCCAAGAAAGCACCTAAAGGCTTTGAACAGGTATCCCCGTTGCTTTAAGTACTTACAGTTTTTAAATCAATAGAGGTTTGAATGGTTTAATTTACATATTCAAATGTACCTTTAAACCATTTCAACACTAAAGTTAAAAGGCATATTTGATTGAAATAGTAATGCTATTTTAATCATATGTTCTAGCAGAAAATGGCAAAGTAACTTTTGAATAATTGATTGAGTTGATTACAAAATTAAACGATTTAGTTGATGATTTAGAAGATGAGACAGGTCGTTCTTATTGTTTTGAAGGCATAGAAAAAGTCTCTGATAATAAATTTATAATATCGTGGGGTTCATGATTTTTCCTGTTACGCGATCAATTGATTTTAAAATTATTTACTACCAGCATGACTAACATGTCATTTACATAGAAAATGCGCAGTTTTCACTGCGGGGAAAGTATAGTGAAATCTGGACAATTTAATATTGCAAAGATGAAGCGAGAATTATAGTGACAGGTACTCTTAACGAGATTAAATATGGTCACTTTGTTATCAGTGACATATTACATGATTAATAAATCTTACTGCTCTATTTTGTGGTATTTCTCAAATTAGCTTTGGAAATAAACAACATAGTTGATGAATAAAACGAAAAGGTTATTTTTTTATATATTTTGATGTCATGTTAATACTCACATGCTTAAAATTACTTTTAATGTCAGGCATCTCGCTAAAGTAAGATGTTGCATAAGCATGTCTGAGGCTATTGAAACTTCGTTTTTTCTCATAAATTTGATTATCTATAACAGTAGTAATTGCATTTTGGCAGCTTAAACAAAGAGGTTGTTTATTTAATTGATTATTACTCTTTAATGATAAACATGAATACTCTGAATTTTGATTTCGAATTTCTGATAGACGTAATCCACTTTTAAGCATACAAATACCAATGTCTTAGATTTTATTTTTACATTTTTCATCTTTCATAAGTGTTCCTTTTTGTTAAGTAAACAGGAATATAGTCTGTAATTTTAAATAGGTCAACATGTTAAATTGTAAATAACTAATTATATAACAGTTACTTAGGTGCGCGATGTGTACTTGGAGGTATTACGGTTTTTGTTATTTAGAATCAGAAGAAATCATTCAACTAGGTAGTCACATGCATTTACATTAGTAGGGTATGGTGCTGAGTATTTATTGAATCACCGCAGTGAGCTGCGAAATTTACTATATGTGATTTATTCTCATATCTCACTTTTAAAAATATTGTTATCTACATCTTAATTTTTGGTTGCTAACTCACTAACCAGAACCTCTTCCTAAATTTATCGTTTAACCATATCCACCAAAAAATTCATCTGTAGCGCCTGACTCTAATGTATCAACAATACCATCTATATATAA
Source organism: Saprospiraceae bacterium (assembly GCA_013214265.1). GTDB lineage: Bacteria > Bacteroidota > Bacteroidia > Chitinophagales > Saprospiraceae > DT-110. The sequence continues at coordinate 1,902 of JABSSK010000588.1, forward strand.
ACATTCATCATGTTCTCGTATATCGCCAGTAAAAAAGCCGTATAAAGTATATGTTTCTCCATCAATATTTGAAACTATAAGTTTAGATACATGCCCACCAGGGAAAGGAATAGTACCAAGTTGAACGTAATTTAAAATTTTACTTACTTCTTTATTTAACCATCTGTTATGACACGTTATTTTTACTTTTACACGTCCATCCTCACAAGTATCTATGAACTTATGTTTGTAGTTTCGAGGTTCCTTTTTTTTACCAAATGAGTCTATGATCCGATCAGCTTGTTCATCAGCCATTTTATAAAACTCTTCTTTAGTCATCTTATTCATACTACGTTTCCTTATTTAATAGTTTTTAATTCAGTTAGTTGATTTTTTAAATCTGTAATTCTTTCATTTTTTCTTTTAA
>JABSSK010000589.1 GCA_013214265.1 Saprospiraceae bacterium
TTAATTGCTCTTGTTGATAAGAGTTTTGATGAGTTAGAACCAACTAAAGCTGGTCGAGCAATTCAATATTTTGTCAATGATGAGTTGAGTAACTGGTATGTTCGTTTGTGTAGAAGACGTTTCTGGAAAGGTGATTATGATGCCGACAAGATTTCGGCTTACCAAACACTATATACCTGCCTCGAAACGGTAGCGCAACTCATGGCACCCGTAGCTCCTTTCTTTGCGGACTGGTTATACCGAAATCTGAACGAAGGCAGTGGTAAAAGAACACAAGATTCTGTTCATCTGACGGACTTCCCTACGGCTGAGGCTTCCTACATTGATCCTGATTTGGAAGAGCGGATGGGATACGCCCAAAAGATTACCTCTCTGGTTTTCTCCTTACGGAAAAAAGAAAAGATTCGCGTACGCCAACCGTTACAGAAAATATTGCTTCCTGTTCTGGATGCGAGCTTCCAAAAGCAAATTGAAGGCGTTACTGAATTGATCGAATCCGAAGTCAACGTAAAAGAAATCGAATTCATCAATGACGCTAGTGGTATTATTAAAAAGAAGGTAAAGCCGAACTTCAAGACCTTAGGTCGCCGCCTCGGAAAAGATATGAAAGCAGCAGCGCAGGCCATCAACAGCATGGGGCAAGAAGATATAGCCAAAATGGAAAAGACCGGCGTCTTTGTCCTGGAAGTTGAAGATCGTAGATATGAACTAGGTCTGGAAGATTTTGAGATCATCACCGAAGATATTCCAGGTTGGTTGGTGGCTAATGAAGGTGCACTTACTGTTGCGCTCGATGTGACCATAACTGACGAACAGGAAGCCGAAGGTATGGCCCGTGAGTTGGTAAACCGGATTCAAAATATCCGTAAAAACCGGGACTTTGCATTAACCGATCGCATTAAAGTGGTTCTGGAACGCAAAGAGGACCTAGTTCCTGCTATTGAGCAATTCGGAACATATATCAGTCAGGAAGTCCTGGCCGACGAGCTTTCTTTAGCAGATAATATCGATAAGGGTGAGCAACTCGAATTACCAGATGATTTAGCGGCCTTGGTTTCTGTTGAAAAAATATAGCCAGGTAAGAAATAGCCAATCTATAAACGAAGCAGGAAGTCAAATCATGACTTCCTGCTTCTGCTATCTACAAATTCATGATCTCCTTTCTGGATTTCACATTAAGCTTACGATAAATACTACTGACATGTGATTTAACTGTACTCACACCTATGTGATGGGTATCGGATATTTCCTGGTTAGAAGCTCCTTTTTTTAGGAGTTCGTAAACCTTGCGCTCCTGAACTGTAAGCTGGTTTAAGGTCGGGGCTTTAGTCTTCTGAAACCGTCCCATAAAATAGCCTATACCAAATAGGAAGGTACCAACTAAAAGGTACACCCCATAGAGAATCCAATTTGTTAGCCGAGGCATTTTTTGCCGGAAGGCAGAAAAATAGGCATTCGATTCACCTTTCCATCTTTTTTTGTAATCCTGAAAAAAAGATGGATACTCTAGCATATTATTATCCAAATCGCTTTGATATAACGCATATAAGGACACCAAAGGATATACTGAAGTATCCGCAATCGCCAGCAACTCCGTATTAAGCTGATCCTGAATAAACTGGCGTTTGGCAGCGCTACTTTCATCAGCCATGACTCTCCTCGACTTTATTAAATCCGTAAGTGCCTGAAAAGACTGGTTGACGTCAGAGGGTCCAAATGCAGTGCCCCAAAAAGGGGGATTCATTTGATTAGCATACATGCGTATATCGCTATTTCGGTTTCCTATAAAGAACAAATGATTCTCGTCCCGTCCGCCAATAGTCAGAGACGTTGGAGCGTCTTTCTTTTTCACGATATGCAAGCGAAATAAATTATTCTCAGGGGGTAAAAAACTGAGGTCAAAAGAAAAGGTACCTTCTTTGCTCAGCCTTGTTTCCGCAATAATCATATCGTTGGACATGGCATACAAATCCTCAAAGGTTTTGATATAAGATAGGAATAACCGGTCACTCCATGTGGAATCTAAATTAATGGTCCCTGAGAGATTTCCTTCATTTTGAGCCCAAGAGGACTGTACCAAAAAAAACACCAATACAGAAAGGATCCACTTTCTAGATTTGTAGACCATGACTTCGATAATACGCAATTTTTGTGCAGTGGCAAAGTTGATATTAATCTGACCGGTTACCTTTTCAGGAATGATACGGATTTTCCACTGCCCGGGTAAAGGATCTTTTACCGATTTGGACAAATTACCCTGGGCCTGTGCGCTTTTTGATTGTTTGGAAGTACCTAGTG
>JABSSK010000059.1 GCA_013214265.1 Saprospiraceae bacterium
AGCACAATTTAATAATTGAGTTTGTTTTAGCGTCAGCGTTAAAGGAAGAACATTCTCTGATATGCTTATTTCCGTGATAGCGGTACAACCCATTTTGTCCGTAATGGTCACACTGTGCTCCCCAGATGTAAGCTGTTGCGCTAGTGCTTCCGTTTCTCCATTATCCCATCGATACTGATACGGCGATTGGCCTCCTGTTACGGACACCTCAGCCTGACCGTTATTACTACCTGTAGTAGCAGGTGCAACCAGAATCACTTGTGCTTGAACTGGCTCTGGTTCCTCTAGGTCAAACGAAGTCTGAACGGACTGACCTGAGGCATCAACGATCGTTACGGTATACTTACCAGCTGGTAAATTATCCCCTTGTATTCCAGAGAATGCCGGCGTATTCCATGAATAAGAATAGGGTGGTTTCCCTCCCGTAACTGATAATAACAAGCTACCATCAACAGCACCGGGGCAGGAGATTGGTTGAATATCCTCTATTTGTGCTTGTATTGGCAAGATATCTTCAGGTACAAGTACATCCGATACGATAGTACACCCATTCCCATCGGTTACTGTAACGGTATGTTTCCCTCCGCCTAACCTACTCGTTTGTTCCGTTTCATCTCCGTTATCCCATCGAATAGCGTAGGGCTCGACACCACCGGAAATAGCCAAATTAGCTTGTCCGTTAAACTGGTTAGTAGATGCAGGAGATACAATCGTTGACTCTACCACAATCGGTAAGGGTGCTATGAGTAATAAAGTTGCCATCTGCGTGGTACCAACCGCATCTGTAATGGTAACCTGATAAGTTCCCTCACCAATCTGGGATATTCCAGGTGATTTCTTTCCTGTACTCCATTCATACGTGTATGGCATTCTCCCACCCGATACATTAGCTTGTAAAGCTCCGGTCATCAGTCCTGAACAAGCAGGTTTTTGTATCGCTTCAATATCTACAATTAATTCAGCTGCATTTTGTGGAATATTGATGGTTCCTACCTCCGAACATCCTTTGGTATCCGTGACCGTAACCCGATGAACCCCACCTTTTAGTTTTGAGGCAACGCCAAGTGTTTCCCCATTATCCCAAGCATACCGATAACCAGGTTGACCACCTGACACATTTACCTTGGCACGTCCGTCAGCGGCATTAGGCTCACTCTCTGCCTCTTGTAATTCCAACGTCAATGACAACCTTGGGTCCAGGAGTTCCGCTGTTGCAGTTTTCTTTTTACCACCAGCGTCTGTAACTTCTACTGTAACAATACCTGGCTGAAGTTGATCCGCTGTACTGCCGGTAAATGCTGGAACGGACCATTTGTATTGGTAAGGTTCACGCCCCCCTTTTACACGTGCTTCCAGAACACCTCCGGGGTCATCTGCTGCACACGAAAGGTCACGCTCAACCAGCAAACTAACGGTCATAGCAGAAGCCTTCTCGATGAGATACAAGCCTTTATCCTCCGTGCCTACCCAAAGTGCTGAATCTTGATTGATGCGCAAGGTGGATGCGTACTGAGACGTGTAGTAGGTTGCAGGTCCGTACGAAGAGAATTCGTCCAGTTCAGGGTCATAGCGGGTAATTACTTCCGAAGCGATCCAGATTTGACCATCTTGATCTATAGCTACTTCCTTCAACCTTCCTTCCGTTGCCCGCCTGGGCAGTTCGATAGGATACCATACCCCCTTACGGTCAACATATCCGACTAAGTTACTACCCAAGAACCATACATCTGAGCTATCTGTTGCAATGGATTCTATATTAAAGTCGCGTTCCAGAAGTTCCCAGCGATTTTCTTTTCCTTTTAACACACCGTATTGTGTCCCTATCCAAAAGGTACCCCGAAAATCCCGATGGATGGTATTAATATAGTTTGATCGTAAGCGTGAATTCCGATTGTCTAATGTTCTTTTTAAAGATAAACGTGGCTTTGTAGCCAAAACGAAAATTCCCGTTTCTGTTGTCCCAACCCACAACTCGTCCTTATCTGCATCATAATAGGTGGTTGTGACCTGATTGTCCTGTGATAAAACTGCACCCATAGCCTTATCTAATGCTCCCTTTTCCCAACTGATCAGTGCATTCCCACCTGGATAGGCTAAAAGTGATTCCTCGCTGGGTTCCAACATGAGTGGCTCTCCCAGGTTTACGTCATAAATCCGGAAAACTCCACGCTCGGTGGACACGTACGTTACGTTTTCCTGAGTGACATGTATATTTATAACATCCGAGCTGTAACTCACAGCATCGGAACGTAAAACCCGCATAGGCTCTTGTCCGATGCTCGTAAAAGAAGATATCAAAAATAGGAGTAGAAAAAGCTTTCTCATAAATTAGATCAGGTTTCCTATTGGGTGATGATGCCCTGATGGACAGGTGGCATTACCCTTTGTAACGTCAAACAGCAAACAAAAGTACAATTCATCTGTAAAAGAATCGCGCTGAATCGCAGTATAAAAGACACCCAAAGATAATCATGAAGACAACTAGAATGGATCATACCTACCTATCCTTCAAATTTTGGTTATCCATCAGCTGCTACCATCGGTATAGGTACCTTTAAATAAGCCCATTTGAGGAGTAATGTATCATTAGTTAGCTCAAAACGCATTTGTTCTTGTAGGTTTTCCATTACTGTTGGGGTTACAGAGAAACGGATAATATCTTTTTCAGCATCATAATTATAGGCTCCCCATTGATCAAAATCTTCATTCAGAATGATGGTCCATTTGGATTTTCCGGGTATAGTAAAAAGACTGTATTGCCCCGAAGGGATGATCTGGTCCCCAATACGTAGAGAATCTTCAAAAGCAAGAACAGTTGCCTCATTAGCACCAGTGCGCCATATTTCACCAAAAGGCACCAATTCACCAAAAATCGTTCTACCACGAACGGAGGGTGCACCGTAATGTATGGAAACTGGAACATGACCGAGTGTATCCTCCATTACTTTTGGTGGACTAGGTCGCGACGATATCGATTCCTCTGATCCTTGCGATGGGGTGCCCGATCCCATGGAAGCTTTCGACGAGTTCACCGAACCTGATTGGCCACATCCAATCATGATCAACAGGAATAAAAAACAAAATAGAATTGACCTGAATAACATAATTAGTAAAATTCTGTAAAATTTAAGCACTACGTTTTAGATGTAATCTTTGAGATTCCTTTTATCCAATGAAAAGGTTAAGGTAATCCATAAATATCAATTTTGATATTTCTGACCTGGTATCTACTCCCACTATTTTAAAAGAACCAGCGATAAACTTAGTCAATTATTGTAGTTCGATCGGCCATTGTGCATTGCATTCGTCTTTTTTGCACTGCAACCACATGCTTAATAGCTGTTTTCGAAGGTATCTAGATATTGTATAAGTAAAGACATAAATTGAAATTAGATCTCACGGATATCCCTTACTGACTAAACATCTTTATCTACGATACGCAACCTATAATCCAAATGACAAGATTTTTCCCTTGGCAACCCACCCTATTTATTTCGTTTCTTTTTCTACTTTTTGTAGAAAATGAACCGACTTATACTTCTAAATCAGTACGTCTGGAACCAGCCCACGAAACGCAATCCCAAGAAAAGTCGAAAATGCGTCTTGCGGGTGAGCGCATGGAGCAAGAGTTCAGGATGACCCGTATTCCAGGCACTAATATAGTTCCTAGAGACCGCTTGATACGTGCGCGTGCAGTTGCCAAAAGGTCAAGAACCCTTCGGTCATCTGGTTTGAGCCTCAATTGGGAAGAACGAGGACCTTCCAATGTTGCCGGACGTACCCGGGCCATTCTAGTCGATGCGAATGACACTACCCACAATACCATTTTTGCTGGTGGCGTAGCAGGCGGCCTTTGGAAAACGACTAATTTCAAAAGTGCAACCCCAACCTGGTCTCCTATTGATGATTTTTTCGATAACATAGCCATTAGTGCGATTATTCAGGACCCTGCTGATCCTGATATTATTTACTTTGGCACAGGGGAGGGCTGGTTCAATATTGATGCTGTTCGTGGACTTGGTATCTGGAAAACTACAGATGGAGGCACATCTTGGTCTCAGCTACCCTCGACTTCCGGTTCGCCTTTCCAATATATCCAGGATTTGATCATCGATAGTAATGGTAGTTTATATGCATCTACTCGGGATCGTGGCCTTATGCGGTCAACAGATGGGGGTACATCGTGGTCCAGTGTACTAAGCGGTTATTCGGTAAATGCGCCTACCAATCGTGCTAGTGATCTGGAGTTGGGTGCGGACGGAAGTATCTATGCCGCTATGGGTATTTTCAGCTCTGGCAGAATATACAAATCTGATGTATCAGAAGGGGTAAACCTAGGGGACTTATCGACCTGGACGGATATATCTCCAGCAGATACTTTTCACCGAATTGAAATTGCCACGGCCCCTTCCAATGCGGATCGCTTGTATGCGATTTGTCAGGGAAATAGTTCTTATGATGTAACCAGCATGTTTCGCTCTGACAATGGTGGCTCCACTTGGACATCAATCTCTGTTCCTGGTTTTTGTGACGCTGGAAACGCCAGAACGGTATTTACTCGCGGACAAGCCTGGTATGACTTGATCTCGGCTGTGGACCCGAACCATCCGGACACAATCTTTATAGGAGGAGTTGATGCTTTACGATCCCTAGATGGAGGGGTTTCCTGGTCCCAGATTTCGGGTTGGGCACAGGACAGTTACCCCTATTGTAGTGGTCTGGACTATATTCATGCTGATCATCATAAAATCTTATACCTGGGTAACAGCTCTGACGAAATGATCTGGGGTACCGATGGTGGGATATCATACACTACTAATGCTACAAATACTTTTCCAACCTTTACCAACAAAAATTCCGGCTATAATATTACCCAGTTTTATTCTGCAGCGCTTCACCCTGATTCCGCCGAAATCTTTTTTTTAGGAGGCACCCAAGATAACGGATCGCACCGTTTTACTTCCTCTGGAATAAATGCGACCGTAGAAGTTTCCGGTGGTGATGGTGGTTTTTGTCATATTGATCAAAACAACCCCGATTTCCAGATTACATCATACGTTCGTAACAATTATTATTACTCCAATAATGGGGGCGCTTCTTTTCAAACCATAATCAGGGACAATAGTGGTTTATTTATTAATCCAACGGACTACGATAATGATGCTGGCAAATTATATGCTGCCAGTAACTCTGGCCAATATTTACGCTGGGATAACCCACGAACGGTTTATGATGACCCCTATGCTTATGGCGATTATGTCAACCATAGTGGTAATCAAATTACGGCTGTTTTTTGTGATCCTAACGTGGATCATCGCGTGTGGTTTGGTGGTTACGGTTCTGGGAGTACAACTAAATTAATTAAAATAGACAGTGCTCATTTAACAGACAGCACCATCGTGGAGACCATAATTCCTGTTCCTGCTGATGTCTCTTATGCCTATATCAGTAGCTTTGATATCCTCAAGGGCAGACCTGATCAGGCATTGGTTACCTTTTCTAATTATGGTGCCATCAGCGTATGGTTAGTAAAAAATCTGAACTCAGCATCCCCGAATTGGTCTAATATCGAGGGGAATCTACCGGATATGCCTGTTCGTTGGGGCATGTTTAGCCCAGTAGATACCCAACAAGCGCTACTCGCTACCGAACTTGGTGTTTGGAGTACAGAATTACTCGACAGTAGTTCTACCGTATGGGTGGCCACCAACAGTGGCTTAGCCAACGTGCGGGTTGATATGCTCCAATACCGGGAAAGTGATGGTTTGTTGCTTGCAGCTACCCACGGTCGTGGAATGTTTACTGCCAATCTGGGTACCCCTACGAACGAATGCCCTCCCGAAACAGCGTTTCTAAGTAATTTGTATGCCTCAACTAATGGTAGCAATTGGATAAACCCTTGGGACACCACTAGTTGTACACCTTGCAACTGGTATGGTGTCGGATGTGATAGCGAAGGCAATATTACCTCAATCAATTTATCAGGCAACAACCTTACTGGGACTTTACCCAGTTCTCTGTCCGGATTAGGAATGCTAGATAGCCTTAATTTATCTAATAATAGCCTGACGGGATGTTTCCCCACTTCTTACAGCTCATTTTGTGGTCAGTTGAATCAGGCTGACTTCTCAAATAATAAAGGATTTTTGATTCCAAATGGAGAATTTGACATATTCTGTGCGCTGGGCAGTAGTGCTTGCACCGTCGTCTATACGGATACTTGTATTACTTCCGTGGAATATCTCATGCTTGATGATCCATTTATAACTAGTGGCTCCTACCAAGCTTCTGATAGTATAACACTCACTGGTGATGTCGAAACCGGGGATTCTGTATTCCTTGTTGCCGGACAACAGATTATTTTCAAACCTGGTTTTCATGCATTACCTGGAAGTTTTGTTCACGCGCAAATCATGCCTTGTTCTCCACCGGAACCACCTGTAGAAAGCATCCCAAGCCCTATGCCTATAGCTTCATCTGAACGGGAATTCACCCCCAGCAGCGGTCAAATGTCATTGCAGGTATGGCCAAATCCATTTCAAGAACAAACGCAAATAAGGTTTGTCCTTCCGGAAAAAACAAAATTAAAGCTTCAGGTTTTTAGTCCGAATGGTCAACTAATTAGTCAGCCTTTTCATGGCCAATTAAGGCATGCAGGTAGTTACCAATTACAATTTTCAGGCCACCATTTACCTCCGGGAATATATGTCTTGGTTCTTGAAACCAATGGTCAACGAAAAATAGCGAGAATGGTAAAACTTTGATATCAACCGAAACCACGGATAAACTTGATAAGCATCCTAAAACCATTTTTAAAGGATTGCCCTTTTTTCATAGTTTCACTTGAGTAGTGCACCTTGATGGGAACTTCCTTGAACGATGCTTTATGCTGACGAAGAAAATGTATAAATTCAGTACAAAACTCATATCCACTGAATTGAAAGTCTAGTTTACGACCAAAATCGGCCGTAAACGCTTTCATTCCAGACTGGCTATCTGATACCCATAGACCCGTAATTAAAGCCGTAATAATATTTCCTATCTGGTTCATAAATATCCGGGCCTTGGGTATGGCATGACCCTTCATCTTAAAACGACTCCCTAAAACACAGTCAACATGCGCTGAAACTAGGGTACTTACGAGAGCAGGAATATCGTCAGCAAAGTGTTGGCCATCACCATCCATAGTCACCAAATATTGGGCTCCTTTTTCTAAAGCGACCTCAATACCCGTTTTAGTAGCGGCACCCACACCTAGATTTACAGCGTGCGAAACTACAGTCACTCCTTTCAATTGGACTGTACTGCGTGTCTGGTCCGAACTGCCATCATCAACTACGATAACATTCGAATACCCCAAGTCCAAGATACTATCCACTACTTGTCCAATACGAGTATCTTCATCTTTAGCTGGAATAATGATGTATACATCCTCCTCCGTCATTCCGCTAGTATTTTATAAACAGCAAAAGAACCAGGAGACACTTCAGTCACTCCCTCGGTACCCATAGAAAATTGCATAGCTCCATTCTCATCCTGGGTTATACGATCAGTCGTTACCAAGCTAATCTTGGGGTTATCCGTGACGAAATCCATGAAGGAATTAAACTTAGCGGTCAGGGTTTTCCCTGGGGTTTGATCTACATCCGATAATTTCAAGTTAACAATTAGGTAGGAATATCCATAGGTATTTAAGCTTTGTGCTAATCGGGCCTTGTCGGGGCAACTGTCGTATAAATTCCGAAAAACGTCTAGAAAATTATCCGAGAATACCCGCTGGTCATTTTTCTCAACAAAAAATGGCATAAAAGAACCCACCCGATAAATGAGTTCAAACTCATTTTCATTGAGCACATCTATACCCGCCTGATAACCTAAGTACACGCGATCAAAAGCATATTTCTCAAGTTTTGATCCGGTTTGATATTCAACTACGGGCATTAAAAAGGGAAGCTTCGACTGGGCCTGAGGATTATAGTTTGAAAATCGCAGTGCTCCGTGCAATGCAAAGGACCAGCACGCAACGATCAAGATAAGTACTACCCCGACTTTTTGCAGGCGTTGATCTGGTATTAATGCTTTATGGTTACCAACCACTCCCCGAATAGAAAACAAGATCAGCATGGGTAAAAACAACAACCCATACCATGGAATTCCAGCCGCAAAAAACCACCAAAGCAAGCCATAGTAACCCAATAATTGAACCATGATCTGCTGGTTGGTATCCGAATTTTTCATTCTTTGAGCGACCAAAAAAACACCCAATAAAAATAGGCCAAACATTACGGGGTATGACGTAGAATCTCGATTACCCGAAATGCTACTAAACACACGATGTATTCCTGGATATGCATTCACAAAAGGTTGCCTTAATGATAATACCAAAGCCTCCCCTCGATTTCCTGATGCTCTTGCCTCTTGTATATCTATACGTAATTGCTCGGGTGCATCTTCTACAGCTATTTTTTGCATGGTACTGTACCCCAAAGGCACCCAGATAAACAATAAAAAAATGCTAATAATGCCAACCAGTGGTGGTATCCAGTCTTTATTTTTTCCCAGTCCCATAAATGCCCATGGCAAAAAGAAGAGAACCAGAATACTAATTTGAATAAAATAATATTGCAAGTTAGTATCCATAACCCCGTCATATGGAAGCGACAAATACCGTTCTATATTCAGTTCGTCAAACCCCCAATACCTCTGGACATCTTCTTGTTGGCCGGTAGCTGTTTTTCGGAAGCGCTTTTCCGTAACCGTTTGGGTGGAATCAGATTGCCCTATAATGGGATTAAAGATGCCAAAGGAAACCCCTATCATGAGTATCCAGAGCAACTGCTTAGACCGACGGTGTACATATTTTTTGGGTAGCGTTTTCATTCTCCGACTGGGTTTTCTAGGGAATTGTAAATTCTTCTTATTTCACCTGCATTCAAAGTAGGTGTCTGGCTTTTTCCATTCAGTAAGACATCCAGACTGATCGAGTCACCCTCGGCTGCATTTTTTCCTATCCATGGCATAATCATAAAACCTGAAAATATTCCGATAATGAATACCTGACGAATCGTTTTAACCGACGCTTCCTTCCTTGACCAGAGGTAATAAACTAAGCCTATGGCACCCGCGCCAAGGAACACCCATTGCCATACATTACCACCTACATTGTAATACCTTAAACCCGGCTGCTTATCCATTCCAATCAATAGGCCCATGCCCAAAAACAAAGAAGCCGAGGCTACAAAAGCGCCAAGCCCACCGATACGATAGAACAAACCCGATAAAAGTGCAAAAATGGCTAAAATGGCCGTCAGTTTCATGCCCACAGCAAAGCCAGAAAGCAAACCGATCAGAATAACCAATGACAGCTCAGGTGAGCGGTTAGACCACCGCGCATCCATAGCCTTGCTAAGATTCATCTGCCAGGATGCTGGCTTCTTCCATTGTATCCAGATAGACTTTTTCGCCTTTCGCTTGCTGCTCTTAACTTTTTTAGTTTTTGTTTTTACCCGGACAACCTTTTTTTGAAAATCACCGGTAAGTAATTCTTCCATAATCATCAATAGGAGGAGCAGGAAAAAAAGCAGTGGCATATCAATCTTCATGTCTTTGTAGGACAACCAATTGGTCAGTGGCATGGCATAAAAAATGGCGCATGTCATTAAGGCTAGATTGGGGTTTACATACTTTTTTGCAAAAGCATACAAGGCAAACAAAGCAAGAAGCCCTCCGCCGAAGGAAATCCCAAGGGTAATTTCAGTGCTATCCAACATCAGAAAACCTAAGGAACTGAATATGGACCAATTATATAATCCATTACCTGCAACCAATCCGTTGTAATCTGCAATCAAACTGCTCACATTGACATACAAGGTCATAGCATCAAATCCCAGCGGAAACGGACGATTAACAAAAACTAAGTTGAGTACGGCCCACCACAGTAAGCAACAAAAAGAAACGACACCCAGCGCATTGATGCTTTTGAAACCTCTTATTGGCTTCAAAAAAACCGTTCGTAAAAACCATATGGTGCGCCGATAATTCAGAATAGGAAACAATATGATGAGTCCCCATGCTACACCGGGAAGTAGTGCATCGAATAAACCTAAAACAAACATTAGGGTGGTCATTACCATGATTCCTACTCCGAATCGGAGCCAATGATAATAGGCACTTCTTCGTGCAAAACGGGAAATACCCAAAAACAAATCCCCTAAAGTATACGCACTAGTGAAGACGAAGAAGACAATCCCAGCCGTGTACAAATTTGACCCAATAAGTTGTATGACCTGATACGAGGCTAATGGCTCTCCAGTATTAACACGGAAAAAACTCTGAACAGAAAGTATTAGAAAAACTATTGCTAAACCAAGAATGGACAAACCTGTAACCCATGGCGCCAGTCTGTCTCGCAAGAAATGGGTCGCCACCGCCAACAGTGCCATTATTAAGCCCACCGAAATAAGCAACCGCCCAAAGGAAAATAACTGAACGGCTTGCCTTTGCATTCCATGATACTGCCAATAATCCAGGAGAAGCACCAAGGACCACACCAATATACATAATAGACTAATCCAAAATAGTATCCTTTTCATGAGGGGGTTGGGTTTCTGTGTTTGTCTTACTGTTACAAATTTACCAAAAGTACGGTTGGTTCAAAAGTAATTGACCTTTAAGGTTCTATCAACTTGCAAAATTTGTACTTTTGAAAAGGGCTAAAAAAGAAAACGTAACCAAAACAACGATGCAATTAGAAGTTTATCAGTGGCTTGTTCCTCTTATTGCTGCTATTTTTATAATACGTACCCTGCGTCAGTATGGAAGATTCCGCAGAACACTGCGCGGCACAGTTCTATGGATCCTCTTCTGGATTACCATTACCGTTCTTGCTATACTCCCTGATTTTATATCGAGAATATTGGCCTCTTCTTTTGGCTTCAAGGACAACGTAAATGCCATTATTTTTGTAGCTCTGGGGGGTATTTATATTTTTGTTTTTTATCTATCTGCATCGATTCGCAGGACCGAAGGCCTGGTAACGGATCTTGTCCGGGAGTTGGCAAAAGAAAAACAACGAATGGAAAGCGATTCATAATGACGAAGCCCCGTGTTCTGTTTGTTTTAGAGTACTATTACCCCCATATAGGAGGCGTAGAAACCCTATTCCACCAATTGGTTAATGCCTTAGAAGCTGAGGGTGTGGCTTGTACCATTCTCACCCAACGCCACGCTGCTGATCTTGCACCTAAAGAAATAAGCGCACACGGCTCCGTAATTCATCGAATAAAAGTACCTAATCGTTACTTATTTACCTTGGTAGCTTTCTGGTGGGGAATTTCTCTGTTTCGAAAAACAGATCTTATCCATACGACATCTTATAATGCAGGCATACCCGCTTTCTTGGGCGGGTTTCTCTTCAGTAAGCCCGTTTTGATTACTTTTCATGAAGCCTGGGGAAAACTCTGGTTTGCACTACCATTTATGTCGCGTATTTCCAAAGTAGGTCACTACTGGTTTGAACAAATATTATTGCGCCTGCCCTTTAAGTTTTTTGTTGGTGTATCCGAGGCTACGAGTACCCGATTACATGAAGAAGGTGTCCCATTAAAAAAAATTCGAACCATCTACAATGGTCTTAATTACAACCAATTCCCACAAATATCATCTGCGCCACCTCCCCCTTCCGACAGCTTCAAGATGACCTATTTTGGTCGTATTGGCTTATCCAAAGGGCTAGATCAACTGCTACCTGCTTTTGCTGCAATGACCAAAGTGTACCCCAAAACCACACTGACCCTAATCGTTCCAGAAAAACCTGTCGCTATGAAGAACTGGCTCGAGAATACCATCCAGACCTTACGCATTACGAATCATATTACTATACGGTCAAGCCTCCCCTATACAGCATTGATAAAGCAACTCAAAAAATCAGACTGCGTAGTTATTCCATCTTACAGTGAAGGCTTTTGTTTTGTTGCCGCGGAAGCAGCAGCCCTGCATATTCCGATTGTACATTCTAATCAGGGTGCATTGCCTGAGGTAGTAAGTGGCTACCATATTGCTGCTAAAAGCCATCAAGAACAACATCTGCTAGAAGCCCTAAATCGCGCAGCACAAAACGATTGGGCTTTCATACCCCAACGAAGGTTTCATCTTCATAAAAGTGTTTCGATGTACTTGGAATTATATCAGGAAGCCCTACCTCAACTGTTACCTTCTAATGCCCCCAGATCATGAAAATTGCAATCATTGCGGACGCTCTGGATAATCAGTATGCAGGGATCCATGTGTATACGCGGGAAATCATTCTAGCAATAAATAGAATCCGAAAAAATCATGAATTAATAGTTATCCGAGAAAAACAGGGCGATCTTCCGCAAAACATCCAACAAATTGAAATCCCTGTGCTTTCAGGACCTTTGGGGCAAATCATCAGACTAAGCCTGCAGATACCTGCAGCTATCCGTCGCATGAATGCCGATGTGGTCATCGAACCTCGGCACGTTGGTCCATTTAATCTGCCAAATACCACTACCCGTGTTACCGTAATCCATGATCTGAGCTGGAAGTCTGTTCCTGAATTTCAGCCTTTCTTTTCTGCTATGCTGCAACGTACCGTTATACCCTGGGTCCTAAAAAGCACCAATCTTATTGTTACCAATTCACATTGGACAGCTCATGATCTGGCCCAACAGTTCCCTGCATACGCCAACAAAATTATCCCTGCACCTCTCGGACCTCCACAAAACTTGGCTATCCAAAACGACGAAGGTATCCACTCCGCATTAGGTATTGATAGCCCTTTTTTCTTGTTTGTCAGCACTTTGGAACCACGAAAGAACCTTCGTACGCTACTAGCTGCTTACCAAGGCTTTCGCCAAAAAAATGAGTCCAAAGTCCAGTTGGTCCTTGCAGGAAAAGAAGGATGGAAAATGAAAGGTTTCCAACAAGCTATGGCTCAACATCCTTTTAAAGATGATATTGTACAAACCGGATTCATATCGAACCAACAGCTAGCAGCGCTATATAAAAAGGCCATTGCTTTTGTATATCCATCTTGGTATGAAGGATTCGGCCTCCCCATTTTAGAGGCATTTTCCTACGGAACACCCGTCATTACCTCAAACACCACAGCTATGCCAGAGGTAGCAGGGAATGCAGCTATTTTAGCCGACCCTGCCGACGCTAAGACCTTCACAGAAGCCATGCATAATATTTGGGGAAACCCTCAGCTACGACAAACACTAAGCACGCACGGTTTAAGAAGAGTTCGTGAATTTAGCTGGGAAAAAACCGCTGCCACAATTCTAAGCGCACTGGAAGAAAAAGCTAACAAATCTTAAAGGTTACCAGCATTCAAATGATAAACTAAACATCCGTTTATCACCCTAGTTTTATGCTTAGAAAAACTAACATGAAAGGACCACACATAAATAAACCCCTACAGTAAGCAAAGCACGAAACATATAATCAAAAGAATAGATAACATATTCCTTCGCTGTGTTTGTCCGATGAGCCATACAACAACGACTAATAATCTGCTTCTTCCTGAGGATTTTTGACCGGATATATGATCCAGAATAAGGTAGCTAGCATGGCTAACAAAATAGGTAATACGACCAGTGGATATTTATCTCTATCCCAGGAAACAAACCAAGGGAAAATTACATTTATAAACAAGCCCAAGAATGCAAACCAGACCATAAGCTGAACCCCCTGTAATTGGCCGTCACGAATGCCGACCACCCGATTCTCGCGGTCGTTGTAAAGGTTGATAAAAAGTAGGGTAGCATATCCTAGAAACAGGACACCCAAAATCATTAAAATGGATTCAAGCATTATTTAAAGGTATTATAGCCTAGTTTTAATGAATGTATGGCTTAGGCTTTTACCATGATCAATAATTATTACAGATGAGGCAGGCGGATGTTCATACTTGAATAATAATTTTGCGTCTTTGTAACCAAACAACTTAAAATATGACCAAACGATTACTAACTTATTGGATACTAGCTTTTTGCCCATTCCTTTTATTGGCTCAAACTTCTGATCTGTACTTTCCGTCACGTCAGGGACCTTGGGCTACTGTAACAGCTAATCAAGCTGGATTTGACACCGACAAACTACAAGCTGCAGTTGAATTTGCGGAAGAGAACGAATACTCGGGCTCTCGTGATCTTCGTCAGGCTATTTTACTCGGTTTCCAAAGAGAACCTTTTCATACCATCCTCGGCCCCACTAAAAAAAGAGGTGGTCCTGCTGGCATGATCCTGAAAAACGGAAAAATAGTGGCCCAGTGGGGAGATACTAAGCGTGTGGATATGACTTTTAGCGTAACTAAAAGTTACTTATCCACTATAGCTGGCCTTGCCCTGAATGATGGTTTGATTCATAGCTTAGATGATCGGGTCGCTGATTACGTATGGGATGGCCACTTTGATGGTGATCACAATAGTAAGATCACCTGGACACACCTACTCAACCAGTCATCCGATTGGTCTGGTCAGTTGTGGGGTGGATACGACTGGGCCGACCGCCCTCCACGTACGGGTGGGCTTGACGACTGGAAATTCCGTGAACTGAATGATCCGGGTACTGCTTACGAATATAATGATGTACGCGTAAATCTGTTAGCCTATAGCTTACTCCAAGTATGGCGGAAGCCACTTCCCCTAGTCTTTACGGAACGGATCATGGATCCCATTGGAGCGAGTACGACTTGGCGCTGGTATGGCTACAAGAACTCATTTGTCAACGTTGATGGTATTCAAATGCAATCCGTAAGTGGTGGTGGGCACTCCGGTGGAGGCTTTTTTATAAACACCGAAGATCATGCCCGATTCGGTTTACTTTTTATGCATAGTGGCCAGTGGGATGGTAAACAACTATTTCCTGCCCAGTGGATTGATGCTGCTACCGCACCGTCGCCTGCCAACTCCACTTATGGCTTCATGTGGTGGCTAAATAATTCGGAAGGACGCTATTGGCGTGGCGTACCTACCCATGTATATTATGCTGCCGGCTTCGGTGGAAACTATATCGTTGTGGACGACGTCAACGATATCGTTATCGTTACGCGCTGGCTGGAGCCTGCCCAAATGGGCACTTTCGCAAAAATGGTGTACGAAGCCATTAAGTAATTGTTGCTGTATAAGGCAAGGTAACGAGGGTATTTGGATACACTTCGTTACCCTGCCTTACTATGATTACACCGGACCTTCGTTACCTACCTATGAATATACAAGTGAATTGGAGAGGTACCATCTTTGCGAAGTTTACCCCTTTTGTTATATACTGGTTTTATTGTCATCATTTTCCCTTTCGTGATTTGGAGGAAAAAAACCGCAATTTGGGAGAAAAAGTGCTGAATTTCGAGAGAAAACCAGAGAAAAAGAGGAACCTTCCAAAATCGCTGTAAGCCGCAAAGCTAGTGGTCCCGGCAAGAATCGAACTTGCATCTTAGGCTCCGGAAACCTACATACTATCCATTGTACTACGGGACCATCCTGTAATTAGCTCTTAATCAGGCAATTGAACCCTTACGACTCAATACCATGAACAAAAAGTAACATTAGGGATCGCAAAGATAGAATATTCTGTAAAAGTAACCCGTCTTTCATGCCTCAAATCTTCTCTACTTATTCACTTCTTTCCATATCAATTGTGGGACAATCTGAACCTTTACTGTTAACCTTAATTAACCATTTATCCATTACCATTAACTCAATACCAGATTATCACGATTTATTTTTGCACCAATAAAAAAACCCGACATGATAAGAACGCTCTTTTTTACTCTTGTTTTTTCTGGCCTGGCAATCGGGCTATCTGCACAAACCAATGTGAAAGCTGTGGTAAAGGATTCCACTGGAGCACCTCTGCCAGCAGCCACCGTAATGTTAATGAATACCAGTGACTCGGTCTTGGTGTCTTTCTCTATGACTAACAACAACGGTTCTTTTGAGCTTAGTCGAGTCCGACCTGGTGATTATTTTGTTCGGGTAACCTACATCGGTTACGGCAATTACGAGCAACCTATTCGGATTGACAAGGATACGCCGCCTATTGATTTAGGGGATATTCAGCTTGAAGCTATTGCTGAGCTTCTAGAAGGCATCACCATCACTGGGCAAAGGAACCCAATTGAGATCAGTAAAGATACCATTTCCTTTAGTGCTTCCTCTTTTAAAGGACGCCCTAATGAGGTAGTTGAAGAACTCCTGAAGCGCCTGCCTGGTGTGGAAGTAGAACAGGACGGTACGGTCAAAGCACAAGGAGAAACTGTCCAGCGGGTGCTCGTGGATGGGAAAGAGTTTTTTGGTAACGATCCAAAAATTGCCACCAAAAACCTACCTGCGAATGCTATTGACAAAGTTCAGGTATATGACCGCAAGTCAGATCAGGCTGAGTTCACAGGCATTGATGATGGCCAACGTGAAAAAACCATTAACCTCAGCTTAAAAGAAGACCGCAAAGCTGGGGTATTTGGCACCATCACAGCTGGCTATGGCGATGCTGGCCGTTTTCAGGGAAAAGCTAATGTAAATACCTTCAATAAACAAACGCGACTGTCATTTATTGGAAATGCCAACAATACCAACGAACAAGGGTTTTCCCTAAGTGACTATCGAGCATTCTCGGGTGGCGGATTCGGCCGTGGTGGCTCACGTAATTTTTCTTTTGGCAGAGGTAATAACTCTGGAGCACCCATCGACTTCGGAAATAATAATGGGATTGCCACCACCACTGCTACCGGAGTAAACCTTAACCATGAGTTTAGCAAGAAAACGGAGCTGACCATGAGTTATTTCTATTCTCGATTTGACAAGGACATTATCCAAAGTCAATTCCGAGAAACATTCCTGGAAGACGCCAGTTTTTTCACCGATAGCTATTCACGCCAGGATGACCTCAATAACAACCACAATGTGAATCTGCGCTTTGAACACGAAATTGATTCTTTACAATCTCTTCAGGTGCGTTCTGCTTTTACATATAATAATACAGGATCGTTGAGTAGCAGTAATTCCTTGTCGTATTACGATGCTGAAAACCCACAAAATGCTAACGATCAACTAAACTCTTCTGATGGTAATACCCTCAGAAGTACAGCTAATGTGCTGTACCGCCGGAAATTTAACAAACCTGGTCGCACCCTGTCGCTTAACCTGAACGGAGGACTCAATAATAATGCTTCGCAAGGGCTAAATGAGGCTTTAAATATTATTTATCGGGACGGCACCCCTATCCTTCGTCCGCTTGATCAGCGTTTTGATCTTGACAGTGAGGGAAATAATTATGGGATACGTTTTGCGTACACGGAACCTTTAGCCAGGAAAATATTTTTAGAAGCCACCTATAATCACGGTAAGAACCAAAGCGATGTTAACCAGGAAATCTTTGACCTTACCGGTGAAACACCATCCTTCTCCGAGGAACTGAGTAATATCTATCGGTCTGACTATCTATATAACCGAGCAGGAATCAACTTCTTATTTAATGGTCGGGATTATAGCTTAACCCTGGGTAGTGAATTTCAAAGAACATCACTCGATGGAGACCTTGTTCTTAGTGATGCTGAAATCAATCAAGCATACACAAATTATCTGCCTAATGTCCGATTCAATTATAGTTTCACTTCTACCAAAAGTCTGCGGTTTGACTATGAAACAAGGGTTAATGAACCTAGTATTCAGCAATTACAACCCATAATCGATAA
>JABSSK010000590.1 GCA_013214265.1 Saprospiraceae bacterium
ATTTTCTTCCATTTGCAACATTGCGAAATTAGGATACGCAACTGAATCAAGCATGAGATCTTCGACACGTGTTTCTTCAGAGAATGCATCGTAATCACGAGCATCACCTTCGTTAGTGGTTACGATGTAATCTACACCACCGATGTTAACCGACTTCATGGCATCTGGCTGATACATACCCAAGGTAGGCCAAGAACGAATATCAATTCCATCAGAACGATTACTGGCATCCATACCATTGTTCAGTAAACTGTGGTCTTTAACCTCAAGCGCAAGTACAGTATCTAGTGTATTAGTCATCAAGTTGACCCTAGCTAGAGCGTTGTTTATAATTCCCCCGGAAAACAGGACAGTGAGTTAAGTTAGATTTTAAACTATTAAATTCACTGCAATGAAACGTAGAAAATTCACGAACAAATTTAAGACTAAGGTAGTGTTGGAAGCCCTTAGTGGTCGCTACACGGTACAAGAGCTGGCTCGGAAACACGAGTTACATGCTAATCAGATCAGTAGATGGAAGGCTCATTTTTTAGAAAATGCGGAAGCTGTGTTTGAGAAAGAATCCGAGAAAGACAAGGAGATTGATGAGCAGGAAAAAGAGAAGCTGTTTAAGGTAATTGGTCAGCAAAAAGTAGAGATTGATTTTTTATAAAAGCCTTGGAGTGAACAAAACGGTATAGGCTCGCCGGTCAAAAGTGGATCGGGAGCACCGTTGTTTAAGTATCTCGCATCAATGCAGGCTTTTAGGGATACACTAATCTGGCTTGTATTATAAGCCCTGTGGGGAATCCGAGCTGAATTTGAAGCTAATGCGCCTGATTGATGAGCAGCATATGAAATATCCGTTTTACGGAGTGCCTTGTATGACCACTTACCTTCGTAAAGACCTGGGTTTGTTGGTTAATCACAAGCGGGTAGAACGGCTGTAGCGTTTGATGGGCATACAGGCCGTAGGACCTAAGCCCAATACTTCCAAACGTGGAAAGGGAGCCGGGCACAGGATCTACCCGTATCTGCTTCGTAAACTGAAGATCCAGCGCCCCAAACAGGTCTGGGCGATGGATATTACATACATCCCGGTACAAATTGATTTTTTGTACCTGGTGGCCATCATTGCTGTGTATACCCGTTTTATTGTCGGCTGGTCTGTTTCTAACACAATGGAATCAGAATGGTGCCGACAAGTGGTGCAGGAAGCCGTAGAACAGTACGGTAAACCGGAGATTTTAAACACGGACCAAGGCAGTCAGTTTAGTGCCATCGAATTTGGCCGCTATCTGACTAAAGACCTGAAAATCAAATTAAGCATGGACGGCAAAGGCCGGGCTATTGACCATATTTTTATCGAACGATTTTGGAGAAGCCTGAAATACGAGCAGGTCTATCTGTATCCGGCCAGCGATGGCATAGAGGCATATAAGGGAATCAAAAAGTATATGAGCTTTTACAACCATAAGAGAAGACATCAGGCTTTGAATGATCAGGTACCAGCCAAATTGTTTAAGGATTATTCTCAGGCTGCAGCCTGAGAATAATCCTTAAAAAGCACCTTTTTCTGTCCTAACATTGGGGGGAATAATAAATCAATTTTAGCTCACAGAATGATCAATTCGAAAAACCCTATCCTATATGATTAATAATCGCTTCAGCTGCTTTCTAATAGGACAAACGATAGTTTTGTCAGAATGTGGAGACATCTTAATCCGTAACAATTTTCAAATACTTGGTGTATTTACTGACTCGTCAGAAACAATAATGTGGTGTCAGCTGAAAAAAATCAAGGTATATCCTATAACTGGGAACATACACTCTGTTTTGATCGACAAAAAATTTGATTTTCTATTTAGTATTGTCAATAAAATAATCCTACCAGAGGAAATCTTGTCTTTACCTAAAATTAAGGCAATAAATTATCATGATGCTCCTCTGCCGAAATATGCAGGAGTAAATGCCAACACTTGGGCAATCATACAACAAGAAAAAACGTATGGTATAACTTGGCATGAAATGGTCGAAAAACTTGATGCAGGAGTCATCATAGAACAGCCAATATTTGAGATAGATAATAATGACACGGTTATTGACCTAAATATAAAATGTAACAAAGCTGCCATAAAGAGTTTCATAAAACTAGTGGACAAGCTTATCCATGATCGCCTTCAGTACAAAACTCAAAACCTGGCTAAGAGAAGTTATGTAGCCAAAAATAAAAAGCCAATTGCTGGAGCCGTATTTCAATGGGATAATACTGCAGAAGAGATCTACGCCTTATTTAGAAGCTTGCATTTTTATC
>JABSSK010000591.1 GCA_013214265.1 Saprospiraceae bacterium
CCAGTTGAAGTCGATGACCTGGTTAGCATACGGTTCTGGTAAATCGAGGTACGTAATATTACCGCTTTCGACATCGAGTAGTCCAACCCTGCGAATCTCGTTTGGATCGCCCGGGTAACCTCGGCGTACCTCGTTGGGGCTGGTTTCAGCTGCGAGGTAATCTGGAAAGGGAACCTTTCGCATCTCCCGTCGGTCAACCAAATGAAAGGCGATGGTTTTGCCATCTGGAGACCATTTATAGGTTGGCCCACTCCAGATACCCGGACCGATTTCACGTTCCGGGCGGCTGTAGCGTCCCTTCGGTAAGCTCGAGAGACTGGCTATGCCGAGCTTGGTGAGTTG
The DNA here is from genome assembly GCA_013214265.1 of Saprospiraceae bacterium. Taxonomy (GTDB): domain Bacteria; phylum Bacteroidota; class Bacteroidia; order Chitinophagales; family Saprospiraceae; genus DT-110. The sequence goes on from JABSSK010000591.1 coordinate 343, forward strand.
GCGATTTTGTTTGTAAGAGAAGTCGGCAAGCCATAGGTCACCGTTCCGTATATATGCGGCTTGGTTACCGCTTGGCGACATCGACAGGTTACGTGCACCTGCCTTGACGGGCATAAATTGGATGTCGTCTCTTTGACTCAGTACTGTCTGCCATAGGTTGTTACCACGCAGGCTGATGATGGTGTTGGCGTCGGCCCAGACTATATCGCGCACTGACGCGGAAACCGTATCGGAACTGATGCGTACTTCCTTCCCATCGCTTTTGAATACCCATAGGCTACGCCTAGGATTACCTGGTTTGCTCCAAGAAAAGGCGAAGTGCTCACTGTTCGGTGCCCACACAGGCCCAGAGGGGGTTGTTCCCGTGAGTTTTGGCGTTGCGAACAGGTCATCAAGAGTGAGATCACCTTCTTGTGCGGTAACTATTGTGGGTATCGCCATCAGTAAGCCTGCCACTATCCATGTTTGCCAAAAAGAGAGCTGTTGCATGTTTTTGTTTTGTTAACTGTCCGTAAAATAATCTATTACTACTCAAATAGCGTTCTTTCTATTAGATAGTGCGCTTTCTGAAGGTCTTCCCATTCGGGTTTTTTGTTTTTCCGTTACCTTTTCCTTGACGTATAACGGTTTCGTATATGCGGCGTGACAGCGTTGGCTGGGTATGACCGACATGTACTTTGTTGGTGGTCGTTTTTCATTTAATGTTTCTCTCGATTTTGATTACTTGTCTTGGTAATCATTGGAGTCCATTTTTTTGTCTTTGGTATGTCGTATTACGCTCATTGCTCTTAATTACTTCTGATTAACTTTACACTATAGGCAGCGAGTGATATTCTTCTCTGATCTGGGTTCTCCGCATTTGGAATATTGAAATGGATGGTTTTATCTGAAACATTTACAAAAATCTTCATGATTCTTCCGTCTTTAGACTGCCAAGTACTACGTTGTAAAGCCGCTATAGTAACTTCCGACGGTTTTTCCCACCATTCCCAATCGGATGTGATGTTGGGGATATCGCCTTGCACAATGGGCGGTGCTAACATCTGGCCATCCACAAAATAGTCGATCAGTTGGTGACGTGTTCTGGCCATTTTTCTCAAAAAGTCTGCTGGCTCTTTCTCTTGCAGAATATTGGGGCTTAGCCAACCAAGTTGTTCGCCGAAAACCAATTGCTGACCAGCTCTCATGAACAGGGCTTTGTGTTTGTCAGGTCCAACCGGATTATTACGACCGAAGATAGCTATTCTACCGCCGTATATGGCAGAGTAGATCGGCTTCTGGTCCTGAAATTGTGCATTCCAGCTTAAAAGCCCATCCAGCAAATGGTTGTAAGGTTAGGCATTAGACTCACTGGTTAGGAATGCGCCATCCGGCAATTCATCTCGAATGGCTGAAAGTAAGTTGTAGTAACCCTTATCTAACCACCAGGAACCCCCTCTAAGATGGTGTCCGTGGGTTGTATCCATGCATAGTTTGGGCGAAGCAGCGGTGATCTGATCTAAGTAGACGCCTGAGGTACCATAATCTTGTTGTAGCCTTAAAACAATATCTTTTATTTTGTTCTGCCAGATTAGTGTGCTGAGACACATTGCAGCATTGCGTACACCATTACCGTAATTCTCGATGTAGGGGTCTCCTTTTTTATCCTTGGTAGCAGCTTTGATTCCTTCGGATTTAAAATCTTGCAGGTCTGCATCCCAAAGACGGCCATTGATGTAAGGCATAACTCGGACACCAGCATTTTCTAGCTCACGTACACCGGCCACAAAACCATCTTTTGCGGGAAAATAATGCGGATAATCATCATCGAAGGGAATCTGATGCCAGGGGTACCAGTGTAAACCTATCGGGACGCCCATATATTCAGCAAATTTTAGGACCTCCGGTACAACAGTCCCTGGATCGCCTTGGTGTTGGGCCCAGACGC
>JABSSK010000592.1 GCA_013214265.1 Saprospiraceae bacterium
GAAAAGAAATCTCAGGAGCTATATCAATCCAGTCGTTCCATTGAGCGGTATGCATCTTTCTAAATACGTCAAAGTCACCTTTTGTTTCGGAGAGGATAGTCTCATAATTCAACTGATCCACGTGTGATTGGGCAAGAGGGTATTTTTCCACTGCCTGATAACGAATAGCAATCTGCCTGGATTGGGCCTCTAAAAAAGTGAGGTAGGCATTCAGTCCGGTACCAAAACCGACATCCAGAATAGCTAAACTATGCTGGTCATCTGTTTTATATAATAATCCCGCTTCGATGAAAACGTGACGGGTTTCTTGGATGGCGCCATATTTCGAGTGGTACGATACGCCAAAAGTCTTCGACACTATGGAATGAGACCCATCTTGGGTTTCAAAAATCTCATGTTCAAGCATTAGTAATGCTATTTTAAACTAGGGTATTGAATATCAGGGAAACGCAGTTAGCTAACTGAGCGATGATTCACAAATATGAAAAATTAGGAATGTGGAAATTGTTCATTAGAAAAGAACGGCCACCAGATTGATCAAAACATTCCAACCATCTTCTATTGAAAAGTTGGTGGGGCAACCATAACCTCGGTTACAAGAGGAAAGAACGATCAATGCAAAAAAGGCAGCCAGTGTAGTGTTAGAACGACGTTTCATGTTTTTCATGGTAAAAAATTTGGAAATTGATTTCAATGCCAGCATAACGATACTTCGGTTTAAACTATTTTATGGGCAATAACAAAGTTAATGATTACTTAGCAAAAACATTCTTTTTACGCAATGGGTTTAACAAATTCAAAGGTTTGATTGTAATTGCCCAAATCGGCATTTTTCCTATTTTTGCATGCAGACGTAAATAGCGAAAGAAATAAACAAGAACCAATGCCAAGAGAATTAGCACTAAGAGATGCGCTTAATGAAGCCATGTCTGAGGAAATGCGCCGTGATGAATCAGTCTTTATCATGGGGGAAGAGGTTGCGGAGTATAACGGTGCCTATAAGGTCACTAAGGGAATGCTCGACGAATTTGGTCCTAAGCGGGTCATTGATACACCAATTGCAGAACTCGGATTTGCGGGTATTGGGGTAGGGGCGGCAATGAATGGACTACGGCCGATTGTAGAATTTATGACTTGGAACTTTGCAGTTCTGGCTTTTGATCAAATTGTTAATAACGCCGCTAAAACACTCAGCCAATCCGCAGGACAATTCAGTTGTCCTATTGTCTTTCGTGGACCTTCGGGTGCTGCCGGCCAATTAGCGCAACAGCATAGCCAAACTTTTGAAAGTTGGATGGCCAATGTTCCTGGGCTAAAAGTTATCTCCTGCATTGATCCTGCTGACTCCAAAGGCCTGTTAAAGTCGGCTATCCGTGATAACGATCCTATCTGTATGATGGAATCGGAGATTATGTACGGGCATAAAGGATTGGTACCTGATGGTGAGTATTTGGTACCTATTGGAAAAGCAGCAACACGTAAAGAAGGTACAGATGTTACTATTGTAAGCTTCAATAAACAAGTACTTACCTGCTTGGACGCTGTTCCCGAATTGGAGAAGGAAGGTATTAATGCAGAAATCATTGACTTACGGACGATCCGACCATTGGATCACCACGCTATTGTAGCCTCTGTAAAAAAGACCAACCGACTGGTTGTTGTTGATGAATCCTGGCCTTTTGCTGGTGTTTCTGCGGAGATAGCCTACGAAATCCAAAAGTATGCATTTGATCATCTTGATGCACCTGTGACGCGGGTGAATAGTGCAGATACATCATTACCCTATGCACCTACATTAGTAGATGAATACATGCCAAATGTAGAGAAAATTGTGCGGGCCTGTAAGGAAGTACTGTACATGAAAGCCTAAGTGAATAGGTCGTTATAATTTAATTATTTCGGTTACTATGCGGTAGGAGCACACCGTCGCTATACGACCAGATAAACAATTATGATAAAAGAAATTTGGCTGGAAACAGCTGGAATGCTCAGTTCAATGGACTGGGCATTATTTTTACTGAGTGCATTTCTGGTAGGGACCTCCAAAGCAGGTGTCAAGGGAATGGGTATGCTTATTGTCCCACTAATGGCATGGGTTTTTGGTGGTAAGCCAAGTACAGGAATCGTCTTGCCTTTACTAATTATGGCTGATGTCTTTGCGGTCAGTTATTACAATCGGCACGCGGAGTGGAAATATATATGGCGATTACTTCCTGCGGCAGCCATTGGCGTAATTATCGGTGTTTGGTTGGGCCGTT
>JABSSK010000593.1 GCA_013214265.1 Saprospiraceae bacterium
GTATGATTGATTGTGGTTACCATTTTTTATGGTTGAGATAAATAATAAGGATTAGGCTATCAGGATCTATTGTTCACATTTTCCTTTTCGCGTAGCCTTCGTTTGCGTACTATATCGTGAAATTCGTCCAGTTCTTCCGGAGAGATCACCCAGTCATTAAATTTGATAATGTAAATCGTAGTGAAATAAAGTGGCGCTAAGCCGAGGCCGAACAGCATCCAGGCTGTAGGGGAAGGAACACCCATGAAGTATCCTAGGTTGGTCCCATCGTGATACTGCCAGTAAACAATAGTCATAATAATGAAACAGGCTATATATAGACCCATTCCTGCAAGTAAGGATTGTTTTAGTTTGGGATTAAGTTTTTTTCCCCCTTTTCTAAATCCAAGAAACATGATAAAGCTAAACACAATCAAAATACCAATTCCAAAGAAAAGGGCCATCCATTTGAGAATGGGATGGCTAGCTACACTCGTTCCGCTAACCAACATACTTTGGTAGGTTTCATATACCTGTCCCGTAGGATTTTCCAACTGACCAGTACCAAGCATAAAGCCAATAAATATCAGAAAGAATCCTAGAAACACCTGAAAGCCTTTCATCAATTTCATGGCAAATTAATTTAATCGATACCTGTTTTGTGTTGGACGAATTACACTATTATCAACAATTTTTCCTACCCCATAAAATATAAAATTTGATTTGCAAAAGCTGGCTTGTGGCCATAATTATGCTAATAATTGCATGGTTTTTACGCAATTTTCTTGATTACTGATGCTGGATGCCTTATTTCTGAGGGATCATAGCATAATAAGGTAGTCCTTTTAGCAAGACACCAAACAAAAGCTGGGTAATGGTTCCTTTAGGTGGGACCTGGCCACAGCCTGTACTATTAGTCAAGAGGTTACACATGGTTTGTAAGGATCGATGAATTCCTCTGTTGGTTTTTTTGATCGATTGGCCAGTTGCTTGCTATTTCTTTGGGAAGCATAACATATCCACAACAATCAAGTGTAGTTATGGCTCATGACCAGCAAGGGTAATAAAGTGCTGTCTGCACAGCGTATTCAACGGGTTATTAATACACTAAAAAGTATTAAAACATCAGTTATGGTTTCCTGTTAGAGCGCAGAGAGGCTTACGTAGATTTTCATTTATAATTCGGAATGTTCATCCCTAGGGTTATATTTCTATTTGCCATCCAAATTCCATTTTTTTCTTCAAGTCTCACGATTCCGGAGCCACCACGCTTTTTCTCGTTTCGTTTGATTTTTTCAGTAAGTGTGGGGTCACTTTCAAACATTAAATTATCTATATAGTAAGGTGTTTTATTAGGCTCCTTAACATAGATATGAATATGTTCGGGTTCTTGCACAGTGGGATAGGATACTGGTCTGAAGGTATAAAATGTGTATTTACCATTTGTATCTGTTTTTAGCCACCCTCGGTATTGCCCATGACGTTTTTCCCATCCTACTGGGTTGTCGCTTGGTTGATATACTCCATTGCGATCAACATGGTATATATAAAGTATGACATCATCAGCAGGTGTTTTTCCATCTCTTTTAAATACGGTACCCGTTATTCTAATTTTCGGGTGATTTTGTGCAAAATGAGGTAGGGTATCATTCGCAGTGGGCTTAATAGAATAAAGATGATAATCAAATAATGCTTCACAGTCCTGACACGGTCCTCCAACGGACTGGTCTTGGGTTAGCGCGAAAACAGGGAATAGAAATAGTGCAGATAAGGTAAGGATGAATAGACTCATAAGTATTTCAATTTACGGTTGTCCTTTTTGAATTTTTGATCTGTGCGTGAAATGGAGCATCAAGCATTTCCCTGCTTTTGCAAAAAGAGGAGCCTTTAATTATCGGGTACAGTTTATTTATTTGACGATCCGCACGTGCACTGCATAGCCTACAATATTGATAACGACTCCAAGAATAGCAGGTGGATTAGTGGTTTTGGGTGAAAAGGCCAACAAATGGGTCATAGATAAATCACTTCAGTATGCACACCGGTCAGTGCGCCACGAAAGGAACCTGCCCCGGCCTGCTTAGGAAGGATAAGCTGTGTCTTTCTACTACTCGGGTGGAGGTGACCAGCCTTGGAATTTACACATAGCCTTTTCTGAAAATGATCAGGTATAAGCTGGTTATTATTTTTTTCTAAGGAACTGTACGTGGATTCCCTAAATTGGTCAGAATTATTTTACATAGATTA
>JABSSK010000594.1 GCA_013214265.1 Saprospiraceae bacterium
GACTGAAACATTGCAATGAAAGTACTACATACCTCCGATTGGCATCTAGGTCAGAAATTTTTATTTCGGGACCGGGAAGAAGAGCACCAGCTGGCATTGGACTGGCTGCTAGATGTTATTCAATCGCAATCCATTGATATGGTCATTGTAGCTGGCGATATTTTTGATACGGGTAACCCCCCTAATTATGCGCGCCGACAATACTACCAGTTTTTAACCCGGCTTACCCGTACGACTTGTCGGTATGCAATTATTATTGGAGGGAATCACGATTCGCCTGCAATGTTGGAAGCCCCCAAGGCACTACTGGCTTCGTTAAATGTTTATGTAGTGGGTGCTGGGCGCGACCCTAAAGATGAGGTCATCTCCTTGACCAATGCACATGGTAAAGTTGAAGCTGTGGTGGCTGCTGTACCTTTTTTACGAGACAGGGACTTGCGATACAGCCAAGCAGGTGAAACCGGGACAGAACGCATAGAGCAAATTAAATTAGGTTTGAAAAACCACTACACCGCAGTAGGAAAGTGCGTTGAGCCTTTCGCTCAAAAAGATGTACCTATACTGGCAACCGGGCATTTGTATGCAACGGGTGCAAAAACCAGTACAGAACAAACAAAAATTTATATTGGTGATCAGGAAAATATCAAGGTGTCCGATTTTCCAGCTATTTTCCATTATGTTGCTCTGGGGCATATACACCGACAACAAGCCGTAGGTGGGCAACAACATATCCGATATAGTGGGTCACTCATCCCATTGAGCTTTAGCGAAACCCAAGACGATAAAGGGGTACTTATTCTTTCTTTTGAAGGTGGTACCCTACAAAATGTTGAGGTGAAATTACTGCCCGTCTTTCGTAGGCTTAAATCTATTCGAGGCACCTTGGCACAAGTAGAGACTAGCTTAAAATCCTTTACTGAAAAAGGGCAACGTCCACTCACTCCTTGGGTTGAAGTAGCAGTCGAACGTAAAGATCTTCCGGCTCGATTAGATGTTTATCTGCAAGACTTTGTGCGAAATATGCCATTAGAGCTGATTAAAATTCGGGTTTTTAGCCAACATGACTCGGATACTGCGGATCAAATACTACCTGATAATCTGGAAGATGTTGCCGTAGAAGATGTTTTTATCAGACGGATGCAACAAGCTGGTATTGCGGAGGATGAACAAAAAGAATTATCTACTGCGCTGGCTGAATTAAGAAACTGGGATTTTAACGAGGCGTACGAAAAATGAAGTTCCTAAAGCTGACCATAGAAAATCTGAATTCACTAAAGGGAAGACAAACGATCTTGTTTGACCAACCTCCCCTCGTTCATACTGGGTTATTTGCTATAACCGGAGATACGGGTGCTGGAAAAACAACCCTATTGGATGGTATTACCCTGGCTTTGTATGGCCAGATTCCTCGCCACAAAGATCCTAAGGAGATTCTCTCTTGGGGCGCCGTAGAGGCTTTGGCAGAGGTAGAATTTGAACACAACAAGGCGATCTATCGGGCTCGGTGGATGCTCTGGCGATCACATCGTAAATTAGAAGGTGCTCTTCAGCAACCTAAACGCGAATTGGCCAAGCAAAATCCGGATACCGGTAAATTTGAAATTATCGCCGAACGCATTAAAGAAGTTGATCAAGAAATGGAGTCCATAACAGGGCTTGATTATCACCGTTTTCGAAGATCCGTACTATTGGCACAAGGCGATTTCGCTGCTTTTCTAGACGCTGACGAACGGGAACGGTCCGAATTGCTTGAACGAATAACCGGAACAGAAATCTATTCAAGACTCTCAAAAGCCGCTTTTTTAAAAAGTAAAACGGAACGGGAAAAATTAAAGGCTTTAGAATTTCAAATGGAAGGGAGCCAACCCTTATCTGATCAGGACCGAGACGTCCTGGAAAAAGATATAGTGAAGAACCTGTCAAACGTCGATGAACTTAAAGTAGAAGAAAAAAAATGGGCGGAGCGGCACCAGACTTACCAACGATTACAAGAATGGTTTGACAAAAAGAAAGACTATCATACAAAACTAGAATCCTTAAATGCCAAAAAGAAGGAGCAACTGGTGGAGCGGGAACAGCCAAAAAAAGCGGAACGATTGCAGCCTTACCATGCACAATGGCAACAATGGCAAGCTGTGCTTACACAACGGAAGGGTCTCGAACAGGAAGTGGATACTACTCAGGGTAAGGTTGTTTTGACAGAAAAGCAA
>JABSSK010000595.1 GCA_013214265.1 Saprospiraceae bacterium
ATAATTTTAGAATCTTGAGTTTGAAAGACCAATTTGAGTTGGATGTACCCCGTGGCTTTTATTTAGCAGAGCTTGCGAATAAGGACGTCATGTTTCTTGATCCCAATATTGCGGAACCCTGGATTCCGGAAAACCTCGATAAAATGCTTGATTATGTGTTGGAACATTTTGCCGATGTAGACTTGGATCGTATTTATGTGATCGGCTATAGCAGAGGGGGCGGTGGCACTTACGATTGGATACGCCAATCGGGAGATCGTTTTGCGGCGGCGGCGCCATGCGGTTTTAATTCCTACCGAGAAAACCACGATCTGACGAAGCTTGAGCAATTACCAATTTGGACAGCAGCGGGCAGTGATGATACTGACCGTGCAGCAAAGGTGAAAAATATGGTGGATTATTTGAGGGGCGTAGGGAATATGAATGTAGAACATACGGTGTATTCTGGAGCGAACCACCATGCGGGAGGCAAAGCAGTGTACAGTGAGGTGGCGTTGGTGGATTGGATACTAGCCTTTACTGTTACACCCTAATCGGCAGACTGGCTTCCATCAGATCAAAATAAGCGTCAGGGGATAGCTACTAATCCAGTCGTGGATCCGTTTCCATTACAAAGCAGTACTTTTCAAGGGAGGTCGTCACTTTATCCATTAAGCTAATGAAATAGTCGCCTTCAAGCGCGTCGAATTTTGACGTTCCTGATCTCGTTCCCAAATTCTATTTGACCAAGGCTAAGAGGGGAAGTATCATCATTGAGAAGGATAGTGAAACTTCAAGTTGAGTTGGTATCCTGAGAGATACGTTCTAGATTGTCAAGCAGCCCGCTAACAACGGAAATCCGAACTGAATCATGTCACATTGGATAACTTTTGTAGATCGAAATTAAACCTTACCCAAAAAACAAAGTCCAAGAATGACATTAACTAAAGTAATGCAGCATGAATAAATCAGCTTTTGTAACCCTTTTCGTAGTTCTATTATTTACAGCTTGTAGTAAAGAAGATCCCATTGCGCCAGAAAATGAAGCACCAGTAGTTAAGTCTGAAGCCGCTTATAGTGTTTTGCTCGATGAAGATATTGCCTATGCTGATGGACTAAGTCATGATCAATCAAGCACTATTCCTTTTCCTATTTCTATGTATTTAGACGTTTATCATCCGGACAACAATTCTGATAATAGACCCGTCTTTATGTTTATTCATGGTGGCGGATTTAAAGGCGGAATAAAACATAAACCCGAAATTGTAGAAATGGCTAATTACTATGCTTCAAGGGGGTGGGTATTTATTTCTATTGATTACAGAACAACCGAGGAATTAGGAAATATCCAAGGAAAGACTCGGGAGGAAGTCATTGCATATTACAAAGGCGTTGCACCACCAGAGTGGATTGAGCATGCTATGCTCGGAGCAGAAACGGTAAAACAGTTTCAGCAAGCCACTGCCATGTATCTCGCTCAAAGGGATGCTAAGGCGGCTCTTCGCTGGATTGTAGCCAACGCAAATACTTACAACATAAACAGGGACTTTATTACGGTGGGAGGAGCATCAGCAGGAGCTATAAGTACTGTTGCTTTAGGAATATCCAATCCGGAAGACTTCAGAGATGAAATAACGGTAAGTGATGATCCCACGCTTTCCACTACAAACTTAAACGAAACTTATGATGTGAGAAGTATGGTTTATTTCTGGGGGTCCAACATAAAACTAGATGTTTTCGAAGCGATTTATAATCTAGATCGGTATGATCCTAGTGATCCTGAATTATTTCTGGGGCATGGCACTGCCACGGATCCGGTTACCCCTTATGAAGAAGCACTTGAACTACAGGGCATTTATAACGACCTAGGTATTCACAATAAACTAGTAACCCTACTCCAACCGAATGGCGACCCTGCAGGACATGGTGCTTGGGATGCCATAGTTGATGGGAAAGGGCTTTCAGAATTGACTTTTGAATTTCTAGCTGAGCGGAAAAAATTGAATGTCGAATAAATAGTGGCTACCCAAAATGGCTATGCAGCATTTTTTTACCACTAGTGGAATATAAAAAAGTATGCTGCATAGCCACCCCATCAGGTAGGACATACTCAATTTAGGTAGTAAGTAGAAGCCTAACAAACTACAAGTGTTTTAAGATAAGACGGCCTGAGGAGGCAACACGCAAGATAATATACCACGGGCAGATAATAATCTTATCCAAATC
>JABSSK010000596.1 GCA_013214265.1 Saprospiraceae bacterium
TTGGGCCCCAGAAGGTTATGAAATCTTCTTTCTCTTTCGAAGTAAGACCCGCTTGATCCAATTTTTCATTTAAAAAAGGAATAAAAAATAGAAATATGTATAAGTATTTAATACTAATATTTGTAGGATATTTGCTTATTCTATCTTGTAACAAACCTCAAACCCTTGAAGGCGATTGGCGTACATCATATTTCAATGGTGAGGCAATAAGTCAACTTAAATTTTTCTTTAATGACTTCGACTTATATACCCCTACTAAATATGTTCCTCTAATTCATATAGATAAGGGCCATATAGAATATGCCTTAGGTATCGGATTAAACAAGCAAAAAAACTTTTTGAGTAGTTCTAGTAACTATTTTTTATCCAGCTCAAATATTTTAACAATATTTAATAATGAGGATAAGCAATCCTTCAAGCTAGAGTTTTCCTCCAAAAAAGAGTTTTGCCTTTTTGAAAAAGACAAGAAAGTAGTGTGTTTTACAAAAATCAATTCTATAAAGGAATGCCAAGTTTATTCTATAGAATTAAAAATTGAGTCTGAATATTACAACCATAACCTCTTAGTAAGTAATGATGGACACTTTTCTTTAGTCAGAAAAGGTATTAAAACAGATAGTCTTAATCAAAAACTTAGTTTATATGAAATGAGTAAAATCAATAACCTAATTAGGTTGGTAGATATAGAAACAGATAGAGATAGTGAACAAAATGCTTCTGGTGACTATACAGAATATGAGCTAAATTTACAATGTGGAGAAAAAAATATAAACAGAAAATTTTTAGGACTAAGAGATATTTCTTTTGGAATGCGTTCTTTACTTTTAAATATGGAGATGCTTAGTAAAGCAGAATATAAATCAAAATGACAATTAATATGTTAAAAAGCCTCGTCCGTAGGACGAGGCTTTTCACATGATGCTCTGCAGCTTGGTCTGCTTCAAAAAGGCGGCGGAGGCGGAGAAGTAGACAAGGTTGCCTCCGTAATGAATAAGATTTCCAAATTCTTTGAAGAAGGTGACCAGCAGCAACATTCAGGTGAAAACTGGTTTATCTATGGTAAAGGCTCTAAAAATGGTTGGTCCATAAAAGCTCCGAAGCCTGATCCAGATGGAGCAAATAAAAGTATAGATATTTCTGATATGTTTCCGAACGGTGGCGGAGTCAATGGTTTAGGAAAAGGTATACTAAACCCCGTGAGAGGGATTGCAGGTTTTAACGAAAAAGTCAATAGTGCTGTAGATAGGCTGCAGAAGCCTGACTCAATAATCTGTGATTTTTGCTCTGGGAAACGTTTTCCCCTTAAGGATAAAAAATTTCACTCTAATGTTAGAGATACTACTACGAATGGAAACCCTGTACCAAATAACTAAAATTCTATGAGATTGTTAATAATCATTTTAGTATTGATCTTAAACGAATCTTGTACAAGTTATTCTGACAAGGAAGAACTTACTAAGTATTATGAAAAAAATATTGATACTGAAAGCGTTATACAGGATTTAAATGACAATGCAATTACAAGATATGATGATTTGGGTTATTCTATAGACAAGCACTGGTTTGATAAAGATGGTGAACTTACTTTATATACTTTTTATAATAGATTTTACGAAACGAACAAGGCAGCTCTCAAGGTTAGATTTAATGGTAAAAATGAAATAATAGAGTTTGAAGGAGAACCCTTCTATGTGTCTTCAAATCTGGTTGATAATGATACTTTAGTAATTGATACTGTCAAAGCTTATGTTTATTTAGCTAATTCTCCATTTCTTAATCCGGAAGTTAAAATTTTGACAGAAAACCTGAATAGTGACAATCAATATCTTAGTGAAGATAAAAATTTGAATTACGTTTTATATTTTGAGGACTACCCAGATTCTTTTCTACAAAATATCGTGTATTCTTTTTATTACTCTACTAACATAGCTGATTTTCATTTTAGGGATTCAGTTGTTTACAGTATCCATATAAAAAGGAATTAGTCTTAAAAAAGAAAAAACATCACGCCAATCTTTCCTGTAGGGAGTTCGTTTGAGGATCTTCCAACAATAGGTCAAGCATATAAAGAATCCTGTCCTTACGGACGGGATTCACTTTTTGTAGTATTTCCACAGCGTGCTACAAAAACTGTGTCCAGCCACCAACCCCACCCTTGTTCCCATCGACCAAACCGACTATATTTCGGGTATTGAATACCTCAA
>JABSSK010000597.1 GCA_013214265.1 Saprospiraceae bacterium
ATTTATCCGGTAATGAAATGAAGCTAAGACGCTTAGACGTAATACACATTTATTTTGATGAGCCGGACAGGGAAAAGGCCTTTAGGGAGCTTGAAAGGTTTAAGAAGTTAGGCTATTGGGTAGAAACTGACGACGAGGACGGCACACCCTATACAGAACATTGCATTGAACTTAGGAGGACTAGAGATATAAGCGAACTAAAGATCAATAAAACCTAGTATCACCCCATACCACTTTTATGGTATGGATAAGGAATAAAACAATGGCAACTCAAACAGAATCAAAGCCAGGACAAATATATCTAGACGCTTTCAAGAAATGGGGCGTTCCGGCTCAGTTTATGGTAGCTATGGAAGAGTGCTGCGAGTTGGGGCAAGCTATCAGCAAAGTTCACCGTTCGGGATTCTCTAAAGAATCAATTGAGCATCTAGCGGAAGAAATAGCAGATGTGCGAATTGTCATAGATTCTCTATTCACTCTTATTGATGGGTTAGAGGAACAAGCCGACAAACAGCAAGTATCAACTTTGATAAAATTTGGTAAGAGAGTTTATGAGTAACCAACAAATAAAAGCAGACCTAAGAGGCGCGCTTTCTCCATTCTGGAACCTTGTTCAAATGATGCTAATTGATGACGAGGATTTGCCAGAAGATCAAATGGCGTATGCGAAATTGCTTCAAGATGAGGCTGAGAGATGCAGGGATAAAAAAGAAAAGATTATTCAATTGATTGATTCGATTAAGGATTGAACTATGACTAAACCAACAAAAGCCGAAACCCTCAAAAACTTCATGCAAGAATTCTTCCCTTTCGACCAGTTCAAGGAAATAGGATTCTTCAAGGAGGAAATGAGAAACGATTACCAAGCGCAAGCGGATAAGGTATGTCATTTCTTTGGCTATAAAACCGTTTTCGAGTATGGGGCAAAGCCTAGTCAATGCCACATATCCTATATACCCGAATCGCAATTGCACCCTGAAGATAAGACCCCAGGAGGGCGACCCCTTCACGTGAATGAGTCTGGAGAGTTAAAAGAAGAACCGTTTATTACTAGGTTTAAAGGCTGGATGGATGACTAAACCAACATACACAAAAGAAGAAATACTAAGTCTTATTCAAGGGGCTGAGTTAAGCGAATTGGAAAGCGTTAGAGAGGTAATGAAAGAAGAATCCAAGCGTTACCCTTTGACGGTTCTTAAAGAGATAGTAGCGGCCTACAAAGGCCGAATCAATGCCTTGTATAAAAGGAATCACTAACCCCGCCCAAGCGTTCCGCGAAGCAGTAAAATCTAATCTTTCTTAAAAATAATTGTCTTTTCTCTTGACACGAAACAAAATGTTTCGTATGTTTGTATTGTTGGATCAAACATAAATTAAAATGAACGCATCTAAATTATTAAGACATTATCAAAAAAAAGTTGATGAGTTAGACGATCTAATAAAAAAAACGTCTAAACTTATTACTGAAGCCCGTTCTAAAAATAGTTCAGATTTAGATGAGCTATCAAGAGAGAGAATAATTAATCACATTAAAAGGCAAATATATTTCCAATTCACAAAAGATTTGGAAGATTTAATATGACTCTCCAAGAAGCCACAAAACAAGCTCTCAGCCTCCTAATAGCTAAGGCTGAGAGCGAAAACCAAAAGCAAAGCCTAAGAGTACGTAGGAGACGCTTAGAGCGCGGAGAAATGAAGGAGGGAGGGCAAATGTCGATTATACGCGAAGCCTTCCCTAATGCTGAATTTGAGATTGATGTAAAATTGAACGTTATGCGGAGCAGTAAAATCTAATCTTTCTTAAAAATAATTGTCTTTTCTCTTGACACGAAACAAAATGTTTCGTATGTTTGTAT
>JABSSK010000598.1 GCA_013214265.1 Saprospiraceae bacterium
GTAAGGCAATGGTACTTCAACTTTCGGATTGGCCATTGGCTCAAGCCTTGGATATCCTTAGAAAAGGTGGTACAATACTCATAACAGGCCATACCAAATGGAATCGGCAGCAAATAGAAGAACACCTTATTCATCCTGCGGATTCAGCCGAACGCGGGCGCATCAAGATGTTGTTCCGCTACGGAACAAATTCTGTCATTGATGATTTACGGCAAATGGCGATCATCTTTTCTTTAGAAGAAACATCCGCCCGCATATTGTTCAACTAAAAAAAACGTGCTGAACTATATCTTCCGCCGAACACAAAGGGTTCGGCACAGGGTTTGTACCGACCCGCGACATTTACTGCCTGTTACCATACTATTTTTTAGGTGGTCGTGCCGGACGTACTTCAACTTTACTTGGTAGTGTTCTGGGGTTCATCATCAACAAATCTATGACCAGCTCACCAATATCTTCGGGTTGTATTTTCCAGGCATCTTCCTGATTAGGGGTATGCCCATTGAAATAAGTAGCTACCGAACCAGGCATAATTGTACTGACATTAACGCCCTTTTGTCTGACATCGAGCATCACGGCTTGCGTAAAGCCTACCAGCCCAAACTTAGACGCATTATAGGCTGCACCTTGCGCAAAAAAGTTGGTTCCTGCCAGACTGGCAATAGTGATCAGATAGCCCTGGGTGTCGATTAGTGCTGGAAGAGCAGCTTTGGTGCTATGGAAAACACCAGTCAGATTGATGTCGATCACTTCTTTCCACGCTTCGGGATCCATATCCTGAATAGGTGCAAAATGACCAATTCCTGCATTAGCGATCAGTACATCCAGCTGTTCCCAGACATCCAGGATCCTAGCTACGCAAATATGCTGGGCTTCGAGGCTACGCACATCCGCTTCGATACCAATAGCATGATCGGGCCGGATCTGATTTAATCGGTCGGCAGCTTCTTCTGCGGCTGCTGACGAGCGGCTGGTTACAGCTACTTTCATACCTTGCTGCACCATAGCTTCGGCAATGCCTAGGCCAATACCTTTACTACCTCCGGTAATGAGGGCTACCTTGTTGGTGAGTTGTTTTGTTTTCATGTCTTGACGAACAGCCTATATTATCATTTAGTTGTTAACCCGGCCGTATTATTCTGTAGGTAATCCTTTTTTTGGTGGTAATCAGCCATCTCAATGGCGCTTTTTAACATTCCCATCATGCCAATTCCCAAGACAATAGCACCAAAGGATACTTCCTGTAGCTTATTGTTGGTAGTAAACACGTAAGAACAAAGGCCAAAGCTCAGAATAATCAAAATACTAAAAGACAGCATCAACAGGAATATTTTTGATTTTTTGGGGTCTTCCCACACTTTTTTGGATATTTTATTCTGGGTCTTGGTCGTATCCTGAAGGGTGGAAAAACTTATACTTAAACCCATAAATATGAACATCTTATTGATGCTCTGTAGATACTGGGTTGGATCATCAAAAATTGTAGACCATCCGCTGAAGTAAGGTTGGATAGCATAAAATAAAGCTACTACAATCAGTGGGTACTGCAGATAACTGATTATTTGAAAAAACTGCTTAGGAGATTTCATGCTGGATAAAGGTGTTTGATTAAACAGATTTCAGAAAAAAGATTGATGTACAATTGCCATCAAATCATTACCATCAAAAAGGAAAACGCGTAGACCATGTAGTTGGATTGATCACAGGTTGATTCCAATTTTATAGCTGGAAATGATGGAAATGCGCGTAATTCTTTATTTTCATAGTTCTACCGAAAAGAACGCAAAAAAAAGTATAATGAACAAACAATCCGCCTTTGTCCTCATCGCCTTATGGCTTTCTTTCCCTCTTCTGGCTCAGAAAGTGGATATGCGCCTATTTAAAGAGATGCAACCTCGGAATATTGGTCCGGCAGGTATGTCTGGTCGAGTCACCAGTATTGCGGTAGTGGAGCGTGACCAGGACATTTTATATGTAGGGACTGCCGCCGGAGGGGTCTGGCAGAGCCACAATAGTGGTCATACCTGGGTACCTATATTTGATCAGGAAAAAGCGGCAAGTATAGGGGATATAGCCATTTATCAGCGTAACCCCAATATTATGTATGTCGGTACTGGAGAAGGTAACCCACGCAACAGTCAGAACAGTGGGCGGGGGATGTTTAAAACCCTGGATGGCGGTAA
>JABSSK010000599.1 GCA_013214265.1 Saprospiraceae bacterium
ATTATAACGATCATCATTTATGGAATAACACAGGCAGAACCAAACGCTATGTAATACAGATGCTACGCGATTGTGAAATTGCCAATGTATTAACCAACGAACTAAAAAGCTCTGATTTAATTTTACATTGTAAAATACGCAACGCCGCAGGAGCAAGCGCCGCAACTATTTATCATGATATTGCCTACCTACGTTCAGTAATGAAAATAGCCCTACCCGTTTTTAATATCACAGCTAACTGGAAAATTTTCGAAGATGCCGTACCTGTACTGTCAGAAATGAAATTAGTCGGCAAAAGTCAAAAGCGAACACGCAGACCCACTGAAGACGAATTAATAAAATTAACTGAGTCACTGGAAGAGCGACAAAGTAAACAAGGTAGTCATATACCGTATGTTGATATTCTTAACTTTTCAATATTAACCTGTATGCGAATTGGGGAAGTTTGCAGTATAAAATGGTCAGATTTAAATGAAGATCACAAAACTGTTATTGTGCGTGATAGAAAAGACCCTAGAAAAAAAGAAGGTAATCATATGATAGTACCGTTGTTGGGTGGTTCATTTGATCTAGTTAACAAGCAAGCCCGAAACGATGAACTAATATTTCCTTATAACCCAAGGTCAGTTTCTGCTGGTTTTCAGCGTGAGCGTAATAAATTGGGTATAACTGATTTGAGATACCATGATTTAAGGCGTGAGGGTGCATCACGGTTATTTGAAAAGGGATATTCTATTGAAGAAGTAGCACAGGTTACTGGGCATAGAAATTTAAATATTTTGTGGCAGGTTTATACTCAGCTATTTCCTCATAAATTGCATGATAAGTTTGCTGAATAATGCCTTTAGGCTAGAAAAATAATCTATAAAAAACCATTTAATTATTATAAATAATTTTGCATCTTTTATTTATCAAACTTTTAGATTGAAAATTATATTTATAACAATATTGTATCAGAATAATTTACCTGTTCAATAAACTAAACTTTTTTGGTGATTATCTTACGATGATACTCAGCATTATCAAGAAAATACTTTAAATCTTCAGGTTTGTAAAATTCATGTGCATCAAAAGAATCATCATTAGAAGTATTTAAAAGTAGTTCATGTATTACAAAGTGATAATTTACGTTGTCAATTACAAATGCAGAGTAAACAACACTACTGTCACTTGTACAAGACCACTGTTTTTGAGATGGATTCCATTCATATTTAATATTAAAGTGAACGTGAGCTAGATTTTCAAAATCAATTCTTTCAAACCATTTCTTTGGGTAATCAAAAACTCTATCTCGTCCAAAAAGAGAATGGGCAGAAGGATACATTGATTGAATATATTCGTTAGGAGTGACAAAATTTTTAGGATTTTGAGATAGGCTATCAATTTTATAATTTTTGAACTCATTTCCTACAAACTGTTCAGCTTCAGTAAGAGGTAATAATTCTTTATCATAAGTTACATTAACATGAATATCCTTTGACACCAACAACCCCCACATGTTTCTGAGTATTTCTTCTTTTACGCGACACTTCTAGAGTGACAAAAGCAGCACTAATGACTTCTCTAGTGAAAGGTATTGTAACTTTTCTTTGAACATGTTTCATAGTATCTCAATTATCAATCGGGGCTCACTGATTCATAAATTTTAGCACAAATTTTATATTTGTAAATATATAAATATAAAATTTGTAATATATAAATATAAAAATTAATACCAAAATAAAAGTACAACAATCCATACTAATTAGCAAGTTAACAAAAGGCAACCAAGTTTTATCAACCGCAAAGGTCAGGAGTTTGAATATACTTTACCCCCGTATTACTAAACGGGGGTGCCCCGCAGCCCTTTAAAAATCAACACCTCAAAAACCACTTTTTTAAAACCAAAATCAAAATCTAAGTCAAAAACAGCATATCAATTGATAGCCAGCTCGTGAAAACGGTTAGGTTCCTAAAGCTCCATGTCTGATTAAGTAAAGTAAAATAACGGTATCCAAGCCGATTTTTTTCTTAACGCTTCGCTAAAAATAATAGTCTCGGAGCCTCCGCCATTTTCCTTGACTGAATCCGACATTCCACTATTTGATTGGCATCAAATTAAGCGCGTCCCCTATGTGCTGCGCACGGGACACATTTAATTTAATCACCAAAAAGGAACGCTGGAATGAACAATTGTCAGTTGT